>NZ_BADV01000093.1:0-87931 GCF_000238895.1 Pseudoalteromonas sp. BSi20429
GNGTTTTTTTTGTCTTTGTAATATTTATTCTTCGTTTAAAACGGGTACTTCTAGACCCATTTCTTGCATTATTTTTTTAACTTCTTCTGGTACTTTTTCGGCGTTATCTTTACGTAAGTCATCATCATTTGGTAAAGGTTGGCCAGTAAAAGCATGCAAAAATGCCTCACATAGCAATTCACTATTTGTAGCATGGCGAAGGTTATTGATTTGACGACGTGTACGTTCGTCAGTTAATACCTTTAATACATTTAGCGGGATCGAAACGGTGATCTTTTTAACTTGCTCTGATTTTTTACCGTGTTCTGCGTATGGGTGAATATACTCACCATTCCATTTAGCCATAAGATGTATCGTTGCCTCAGATTATTAATTTCTCACACGGTATAAAAAGCGTGTAAATATGCGTGAAATTCTATCGATTTAAAAAAGATAGTCAAATAATAGATACCGATCTATCTTAATAAGCCTATTGTAGGTGTAAAGATAAGCACACTTTTGTGAGCTAAAATGTGTTATTCGCAGAGGCCTCTTCTACTTTTAGCCATCTAGAGCTTTAAAATACTTTGACTTATCAAAACGGATAACTTACTCTTTTAGACGTCTAAACATCCAAATTAATCAGGTGACGAATATGAGCGAAAAAAACAAAGCGACCATTGCTGTACGTAACGGCGTTGATGCTGATAAACATCATGGTGCGGTGGTACCGCCAATTTATTTATCGACTACTTATTCGTTTGCCGACTTTGATACTAAGCGTGAGTATGATTATGGTCGTAGCGGTAATCCTAATCGTGATATCTTAGCTGAGACGCTTGCTAAGCTTGAAGGTGGCGCTCGTGGCATAATTACAGCTACAGGCATGGCTGCCGTGCATTTAGCTACTCAGCTACTTAATAGTGACGATACGTTAGTAATTCCACATGATTGTTATGGTGGCAGCTATCGTTTATTTACATCTTTACAAAAACGCGGACTACTAAAGCTCGAAATATTAGATTTAACAAAAGAAGAAAGCCTTCAACAAATTTTAGTAATTAAACCTAAGCTTATTTGGATAGAAACCCCAAGTAACCCAGTACTTCGTTTAACAGATATTAAAGCGGTGACCGATGTTGCAAAACAATGCGGTGCATTGGTGGCTGCAGATAACACGTTTTTGTCGCCTGCTTTACAAAATCCTATTAAGTTTGGTGTAGATATTGTGGTGCATTCAACCACTAAATACATTAACGGACACTCAGATGTAGTAGGCGGCGCTGTTATTGCCGCAACACAAGAGTTAGGCGATGAGCTTGCTTGGTGGGCTAATAACATTGGTATTACGGGTGCGCCTTTTGATAGCTATTTAACGCTTCGTGGTTTACGTACTTTAAATGTGCGCTTAAGGCAGCATCAAGAAAATGCGCTAGCAATAGCTAAGTACCTTGAAAGCTCTAATTTTGTAAGCCAAGTTTACTATCCAGGACTTGAGTCGCATCCTCAGCATGAGCTGGCTAAAGCACAACAACTTGGCTTTGGTGGCATGGTTAGTTTTGATATTAAAGGCGATATAAACGACGCTGCAGCATTTTTAACTAGCCTTAAAACGTTTAGTTTAGCTGAGTCATTAGGTGGCGTAGAGAGCTTAATTTGTCACCCCGCTACCATGACGCACGCAGGCATGGAGGCAAAGGCACGTTTAGAAGCGGGTGTGGGCGATACGCTTATTCGTATTTCGGTAGGTATTGAAGATATACGCGATTTAGTCGCTGATTTTGAGCGAGTGTTTGAACTTGTAAAACCAGGGCAAAATAAAAATGTTGGCCGTGTAGGCAAAGGAGCAGGCACTCCTGGTGGTAACGTTAAATTAAGTGCAGCCCGTCCGGCGCTTTGGTAATTAATATGGTCAATTGTGTACATAAATTTGGTGGTTCAAGCTTAAGCTCTAGTGAGCGCTATCAAAGCGTAGCTAAAATAATTATTGGGCATACTCAGACGGGCGACTGTGTTGTGGTGTCTGCTGCAGGTAAAACTACAGATACACTTGTGTCGTTGTGGCAAAGCTATCAAAAACAAGATACTCAAGCAGTAGCTGATATTTTACTGCAGTTAAATAACCATCAAAGTGATTTAATAGAGCAGCTATTAGAAGCCGATTTAAAACGAAGTGCACTTAAAACACTAAGTATCGAACTTAGCTATATTGCAGAACTTGCTCAAGCTGAGCAGCTAAAAGAGGCTGCATTACTTGCACATGGCGAACTGTGGTCAGCACGTTTACTCGCTACTTATTTACAGCAGCTAAATATTGAGGCATGCGCTCAAGATGCACGTACTCTTTTTATCTTAAATGATGGCGAATTAATGCATGCGCAAAATGCGCAGCAATGTGGGCAGTTAATTTTGCCTAATAAAATAAATGTTGTTACTGGGTTTATTGCCGCAGATATCAAAGGCGAGACAGTAACGCTTGGCCGAAATGGCAGTGACTACAGTGCTACACTACTTGCAAATTATTGCAATGCTAAGCAAGTATGTATTTGGACTGATACACAGGGGGTGTATAGCACTGATCCTCGCAAGGTACAAAAAGCGATTAAATACGGCAAAATTTGCCGTGGGCAGGCTAATTTATTAGCTCGTTTGGGTAACCCTGTATTACATGCAAAAACACTATCGCCTCTTAAAAACACAGATATTAAGCTAGCTGTTCGCAGTAGTTTTGACGTACAAGCAAGTCCAACAGATATAGTAAAAGAAGGTTCAGCGAAGAAAAAGCGCTTTATAACCACGTTGCAAAATGTTGATCTGTTAATGGTTGAAGGATTAAGTGAAGGTGAGGTTGCAAGTGTTAGTCAGCTTATTCAGCATAGCCTTCATCACTTTAACCATAATGGTGAAGTGTATTTAGTAGTACCTGCAGCACAAACTTATCTGGTTATTAATTATTTTGCGGGTAGGGCAAATATTAGCGAGTCAAATTTAAACGGTTGTGCAATTGTAGCGCCTGAGCAAGACGTTAATACATTAAGCTTACAAGCATTAGATTTATTAAAACTCCACAGCATAAAACCTCGTTTTGTCCATCAAGATACTGGCTATGCTTTATTGCTTACCGATCAATTTATAGATAGTGATATACAAAGTGACTTACACGATAAGCTAATTAATAAAGGCCAAGAAATCGCAATTATAGTTGCGGGGCTTGGTAACGTTGGCGACGTTTTCATTAAACAGTTATCGGCACAATTTGAGCGTTTATCGGATGACTTTAGTATTAAATTAGTCGGTCTAATTCGCTCTAAAAAAATGCTGTTTAATGCAAGTGGTATTAATACACAGCAATGGAAAACTCAATGGCAGCATGAGGCAAATAGCTATCAATCTGCAGATTTACTGAATGCTATAAATGAGCTCGATTACGAGCATAAAATTGTAATTGATATTACCGCAAGTGAACAATTTAGCTTGTTATATCCAGACTTTGTAGATAGAAACTGTCATTTAATTAGTGCTAATAAATACGCTGGAACAGCACCGACTACTTGGTATAGAGCACTTCGTAGTAATATTACAGAGCGTAATTTACATTGGCGATATAACACCAGTGTAGGCGCTGGCTTACCTATTAACTTTGCTTTGGCTGATTTGCAAAATAGTGGCGATAAAATAACACGTATAGAAGGTGTTTTCTCAGGCACGCTTTCGTGGCTATGCAGTAAATATGATGGAACTAGATCATTCTCTGAGTTGGTACTAGAAGCTCAGAAAATGGGATTCACAGAGCCAGACCCTCGCGAAGATTTATCTGGGCGAGATATGCAGCGTAAGCTACTTATTTTAGCCCGAGAGCTAGGTGTTGAGCTTGAACTTGACGATATTAGCTTATCGGCATTGATGCCAGATGAGCTTGCGCTGGGAAGTTGGGATGACTTTTTAAATAAAAAAGCACAGCTAGACGCGTTCATCGAAGAGCATGCAGTGACAGCAAAGTCTAAAAATTCAGTACTTAGATATACGGGCTTGTTAGAAATCACACAAGGTGAAGTAATTGCTAAAGTGGGAATAGCGTATGTGCCTAATGGCGATGCGTTAGCAAACCTTACACCTGGCGATAATATTTTTGTAATTAATAGCAAATGGTATAGCGATAACGCATTAGTAATTCAGGGGCCAGGAGCGGGTAGAGAAGTGACCGCTGCGGGTGTGCACTCTGATTTATATTGGCTTGTTCAAAACTTAAAATAAACCTTTGGTTTAAGCAAAGACGGCAGCTTAAATAAGCTGCCGTTTTTGTATTACATACATATTATTAAAATAGCTCTTCTTCTGTTTTAGTGTCTTCTTCAAATATATCGTTAGGCCGAGATAGCACATACTTTGTAGGTGCAGTCCCTTTTTCAAAATATTCAAATCGACTCGTGTAGTCATTTTTATGGCTTAATAAACCAGTAGCTAAATCAATACGAATAGAAACAAGTCCCTCAGGCGGCTCAATCGGGGCTTCAGGCTTGCCTTCAAGTGCCGCTTTCATAAATTCAACCCAAGCTGGCTGCGCGGTTTTAGCGCCAGATTCCGCACCTGATATTTGGCTGCTATCTAGGTTGTTATTATACGTAGAGCGACCAAGAGCGTTGCCCGGGTTATCAAAACCAACCCAAACTGAGGTCATCACATTACTATTAAAACCGCTAAACCAGGTATCTACTGAGTCATTAGTTGTGCCTGTTTTACCTGAAATGTCGCGACGTTCTAGCGCTTGTGCTCGCCAACCGGTTCCACTCCAACCTGTTTTATGAGCCCAGCTACCCCCCCCCCAAATTGCACTATTCATAGCATCAGCAATTAAAAATGCATTTTGCTTAGAAATAATTCTCGGCGCACATTTTTTCGTTTGCTCCATTTCATCATCACTATTATGCATTGAGAGTGCATTGTGTGTTGGCAAAGGCTCTTCGTCACAGGCAAGAGCAGGGTTTGCTTTAAACAATACATTGCCGTAAGCGTCTTGAATTTCTGAGATAAAGTAAGGTTCAATTAAATGACCGCCATTGGCAAATGTGCTCATGCCTCTTGCAAGTTCAAGCGGGGTAATAGAAGCACTACCAAGTGCTAATGATTCACTACGGTTAATGTCAGCGTCTTTAAAACCAAATTTTAGTAAGTGATCAGCTGTACGTTGCAATCCAACACCACGTAGTAAGCGCACCGAAATAACGTTTTTAGACTGTGCTAAAGCACGGCGAATTCGAATAGGACCGTTGTAAACAGCAGGGCTGTTTTTAGGGCGCCATGCTACGCCTTGGCTCTTATCCCATTGGTTTATAGGTGCATCATTTAATATAGACGCAAGCGTATAACCTTTTTCAAGTGCTGCTGAATATATAAAAGGTTTTATATTAGAACCCACTTGACGCTTAGCTTGTATCGCTCGGTTGTATTGACTTTGCTCAAAGCTGTAACCCCCTACAATAGCTTTTATTCTACCGTCTTGTGGATCGAGGGATACAATAGCGCTTGATGCTTCTGGTATTTGGCTTAATAAGTAGCTGTTATCTTCGTTTTGACGTACCCATATTTGCATACCTGGCGTTAAAATATCAGTAGCTGCTTTTGGAGCAAAGCTTTGGCGGTAGCGAGTAATATACTTACGCGCCCATTTTAAACTATCCCAACTGAGAGCTGTTTGCTCACCGTTTTTAAGTAGTACTGTAGCTGTTTTATTATTAACACTGAGTACTGCTGCAACTTTTAAAGTGCCTAACTCATTTACGCTCTGTAATTTATTGAGTATTTGTTGCTCAGTTAAAGCTGGTTGTGTTTCAGGATTCCATAAAACATCAGTTGGACCTCTAAAACCATGACGCATATCGTAACTGTGTAAGTTATTTACAAGTGCGTTTTGCGCTGCTTTTTGAACCTTTGACTCTACTGAGGTAAAAATTTTAAAACCAGAGTTGTAGGCTTTATCTACCCCATAGCGCGAAACCATTTCAGCGCGCACCATTTCAGAGATATACGGTGCGTATAAGTTTATTTCTGCACCGTGAAAATAAGCTGTAATAGGTTGGCTAGTTGCTTCGTTATATTGCTCTTGTGTTATATAGTCTTCGGTCAGTAAGCGGCCTAAAACTACATTTCGGCGCGCTTTTGCACGCGTTGGGTTACGAATTGGGTTTAAAGCTGAAGGTGCTTTAGGTAAACCTGCAATCATCGCCATTTGCGCAAGTGTTAAATCTTTTAGCTCTTTACCGTAATAAACTTGCGCTGCTGCACCAATACCGAAAGCACGATTACCTAATTCTATTTTATTAAGGTAAAGCTCTAAAATTTCGTCTTTTGTTAACACTCCTTCAATATGAAGCGCTATAAATATTTCTTTAACTTTACGGATATACGCTTTTTCGCGTGTTAAAAAGAAATTACGAGCAAGCTGCATAGTAATAGTACTTGCACCTTGTTTTTTCTCGCCAGTAGATATAAGAACAACAGCCGAACGTACTATACCAATAGGGTCTATGCCTATATGATCGTAAAATCGATTATCTTCTGTCGCTAAAAATGCATTAATGAGTGTTTGAGGAATTTCATCAATAGTCACTGGAATACGACGTTTTTCACCAAATTGATTGATTAAAAGCCCATCTTTAGTGAATACTTGCATAGGAGTTTGTAATTGCACGTCTTTTAAAACTTGCACACTGGGGATATCAGGTTTAACGTAGTAATAAAGACTGATCAAAGTAATCAGACCAATTAACACACAAATGATAAAAAAATTGTAAAGTTCGTTTTAATAAAATCACTTATATTTCCCTAAATGGACTCCCAATTGCGAGTTTTGACTGCTAGTATATATTGATTAAAAAATGAATAATATTTTTCATATAAAAATTATAACTTGTTTATTATTAAAACAAAGGCCAAGTTGAAACATGCTAAGTCAACTATTTCAAAAACCGTCCCAAATGATGGTAGGAATTGATATTGGATCGCACTCTATTAAGGCTGTGCTTTTACGTGAAATTGAAACTGGATTTCGACTCGAAGCACTTGCAATTGAGCCGATGCCAAAAGGCGCAATGAGTGAGCGCACAATTCAAGATATTGAAGCGATTGGTAACGTAATTACAAAATTAAGAAAAAAATTACCAAAGTCGTTAAAATCTGCAGCAGTGGCTGTTTCTGGCCAAACAGTCATTACAAAAGTGATCTTCATGGATGTATCGTTAACTGATGCTGAACTTGAGTCGCAAATTGAAATTGAAGCCGATAGTTTAATTCCATATCCTCTTGATGAAGTGAGCCTCGACTTTGAGAAGCTTTCGACGAATGAGGCCGATCCTAGTAAAATGAATGTTTTGCTTTCAGCTGCTCGTACTGAGAGTGTAGAAGCGCGTGTTGGCGCTTTAGAAGCTGCAAATTTAGAAGCTAAAATAGTTGATGTAGAAAGCTATGCATTAAGTCGTGCAATGGATGTGTATTACCAACAATTACCTAGCGACGCATTTAATAAATGTGTGGCTGTGGTTGATATTGGTGCGGTTTTAATGCTCGTGAGCGTTGTTCAAGCAGGGGAAACAATTTATACACGTGACCAAGTTTTTGGTGGCGACCAATATACAAATAGTATTGTTGCTTATTATAATAAAGGGTTTGATGAAGCTGAAATTGGTAAAACATCAGGTGATTTACCGCCAAACTACACCTTTGAAGTATTAGCCCCTTTTCAAACTTCGTTACTTCAACAAGTGCGACGCGCGGTGCAAATGTTTTTAACAACCAGTGGCAAAGAGCAAATCGACTATATTGTATTAACGGGTGGTACATCGATGATTAAAGGTATTGACCGATTACTCATTGAAGAACTAGGTATTCACTCTGTCGTTGCTGAGCCTTTTGAAAATATGGAAATTTCTCCAAAAGTAGATCGTAATGTAATGCAGCGTCACAAAACGCAGTTTGCAATTGCGACAGGGTTGGCATTAAGGAGCTTTTCAACATGCCACATATAAATCTACTTCCTTGGCGTGAATCGCAGCGCGAAGAATCGAAAAAGAAATTTGTAACTATACTTATTGGTGTCGTTATACTTTGTTTTGCGAGTATGTACTTATTAAGCTCTTTTTATAGTGCATTAAAAGACGGTCAAAACTTAAAGAATAACTATTTAAGCTCAGAAATTAGCATGCTAGATAAAAAAATAAGTGAAATTAGAAGTTTAGATAAAAGAAAAGAAAACTTACAACAGCGTATGAGACTCATTGAAGAATTGCAAAGCAGCCGTAATTTGGGTACGCAAATAATGGATGAAGTTGCCAAAATAGTACCGGGTGGGGTTTATTTAACAAAACTCGAGCGCAGAGGCAGCCAAATACATGTATTGGGACGCAGTGAATCTAATAACCGTTTATCAACTATGCTGCGCCAAGTACAAAGCTCATATTTACTAGAGAATCCTTCAATGCAAGGTATTGTTGCAGGCGATCAATCTTCGCGTTTACTTAGTGATTTTAATATGGAATTTTATGTAAAACCATTTGATAAAATTGGTGAGGTTAGCGATGAGCCTTGATTTTAAAGCACTGAGTGAAATTGATTGGAATGAAATAGAGCTCGATAACATTGGCGATTGGCCTATTGCAGTTAAAGCAATTTGCTGTACGTTTGTTGCCGGACTTGTATTGTTTTTTAGTTATAGCCTATTAGTTTCTGATGAAATTGATAGTTACCACAGTGCAGTTGCGAAAGAGGTCGAGTTACGCACAACTTATCGCACTAAATACGCAGTCGCGAGTAAGCTTGAGATCTACCGTCAACAAATGATTGAAATGGAAGATAAGTTTTCACAATTATTAAAACGTTTACCTACCTCTAACGAAACCCCTGGTTTACTTGATGATTTGTCGTATGTTGGCACAACAAGTGGTCTGACTTTTTTAAAAATAGGTTGGTTACCAGAAGTCGAGAAAGAATTTTATACTGAATTACCGATTAAAATAGAAGTGATAGGGACCTACCATGAATTTGGTGAGTTTGTGGGTAAAGTAGCTCAGTTACCACGAATTGTAAGCTTACATGACTTTTCTATTTTATCATCGGGCGATAAACAGTTAACATTTAGTGTTGTTGCAAAAACATATCGCTATGAAGAAGGGGTTAAAAAATGAAGCTCCTTCGCGTAGTACCTGTAGTAATGGTGTTTGTTTTGAGTGGTTGTAATGATGATACGTCTGAGCAAAAAGAATTTATTGATCAAGTAAAAGCAAGCACAACACCAAAGGTTGAATCAATTCCTGAGCTGACAAAGTTTGAAATATTTGAGTACAGTGCTGGTCAGCTACGTAGCCCGTTTGTAGCGCCTCAGCCTGAGATAATCCAAAATAAATTAACGCAAGTAAAAAACTGTTTGCACCCAGATCAAGAGCGTCGCCGCGAACCGTTAGAAAAATACCCGCTAGATAACTTAGCAATGAAAGGCACAATTGGTTCTAGTGGACAAATATGGGCATTAATAACAGCAGCTGACGCTACTTTGCATCGTGTAACGGTAGGGAATTACCTTGGTAGTTATGATGGCAAAGTAAAAACAGTAAGTAACGACTATATAGAGTTAGTGGAATTAATCCCTGATGGGTCTGGCTGTTGGAAAGAGCGCTTGACTAAATTAGAAATGTTAGAGGCGGCAACAGATGGCGCAAATTAATAATAAAAAAGGTAAAAATAGCATGCATAAGGATGTACTTTGGCTTCATCGTATTTCACAAACATTACTGGCTGCTGTTGCTTTAGTCACTGTAAATTCAGCCGTTGCAGGGCCGTTACTTTATGATGTTCGTTATAATCCATTACTTAAAGGCGAAACTGAGTTACAGCTTGTTTTTGATGAAGAGTTAACGCTTGAGCCAAAAGTTCAGGTGTTTAATAGCCCAGCCCGAATCGAAATGTTTTTTGATACCGCAGAGTTAGAGGTTGGTTTAAATGATGTTGAAGTTAATCAAGCTGGAATTAGCAGTGTTACTAATGTTTTAACTAACAGTGGTTTAAAGGTAACGGTAAACTTAGATAGATTAAAAATTTATGAAACTGAAGTTCATAACAACTTAGTATCAATACGCGTGTCTGATAATCCTCTTACAGAATCTGAAAATGAAGATGTAGCGATGGACTCAGGTGATGTAAGTGGAAATTACATCAACCGTATCCAATCAATTGATTTTAGACGTGGTGAAAAGGGCGAAGCGAAAGTACTCGTATTTTTACAAGACACTCAAGCTGCAATTGAAGTCCATGAAAGTGGCGGTAAAATTTACGCTGACTTTCATCACACCGATATTTTAGATGACCTACTTTATGAATTAGATGTATTAGATTTTGGTACTGTTGTAAGTAATATCGAGACTTTTAAAGAAGACGGATTAAGTCGTGTCGTTATTGAGCCAAACGCTCAGTTTACATTTACGTACCAGCAAATAGATAATATTTTAACGCTGACGGTAGAAAAAGATGAAACGCAAAACGCCTATTTAGATGGTGGCGTTGAGTATCAAGGTCGCCCTATGACCTTAAATTTTCAAGATATCTCTGTGCGAGCAGCACTACAAATTATTGCGGGTTATAACGATTTTAACTTAGTAACCAGTGATTCAGTGACAGGTAATATAACACTGCGCTTAGATGGCGTACCGTGGGATCAAGCGCTTGACGTAGTATTGCGTATTAAAGGGCTAGACAAACGTATGGATGGCTCTATTTTAATGGTAGCGCCTGCAGAGGAGCTTGCGGCACGTGAAGCTAAAGATTTAAAAGCTAAACAGCAAGTTGAAGACTTAGAACCACTCTATAGTGAATACATTCGATTAAACTATGCTAAAGCCGAAAATTTTGCTGACTTATTAAAAACAGATAGGAACAGTATTATAACTGCCCGCGGTAGTGTATCGGTTGATCAGCGTACAAATACTTTATTGGTAAAAGATACTGTAAAGAGTATAGAAAACATTCGCCGGATGATAGAAACACTCGATATTCCGGTACAGCAGGTTGTAATCGAATCTCGAATGGTAACTGTGCGCGATAACGTTACTGAAGACTTAGGCGTACGCTGGGGCTTTAGTGATCAAGGCAGTAGTGTTGGTATTTCTGGCTCCCTTGAAGGCGCAGAAGGTATTTATAACGCGACATCAACTTCAAATGCGCCAAGTATTTCAGATCGATTAAATGTAAATTTACCAATTTCTAATCCTGCGGCCAGTATTGGTTTGCACATAGCAAAGTTGGCTAACGGTACATTAATTGATTTAGAGCTAAGTGCTCTTGAAGAAGAGAATAAAGGCGAAATTATTGCTAGCCCGCGTATCATAGCGGCTAATCAGCAAAAAGCACGAATAGAGCAAGGTACTGAAATCCCTTACACTGAGTCAGCTTCAAGTGGTGCTACTACTGTAAGCTTTAAAAAAGCGGTACTAAGCTTAGAAGTGACACCTCATATCACACCTGATAATAAAGTAATTCTAGACTTAATTATTACTCAAGATACTCGTGGTGATACTGTACAAACGGGAACAGGTGAAGCAGTGTCTATTGATACCCAAGAGATTCAAACTCAAGTGTTAGTTGAGAATGGACAAACCGTAGTACTCGGTGGTATTTTCCAGCAGCAGATCATTAATACTACGAGTAAAGTGCCAATTTTAGGTGACATTCCTTACGTAGGAAGACTATTTAAAACCACAAGTGAGTTTAATGAAAAGCGTGAATTACTTATTTTTGTGACACCAAAAATACAAATTGATTAAAATACAGTGGTTTTATGTTAACCAACGGGTGATTATTTAGATTAATTGCTCGTTATATGGCTTTTTATGCTAATTGACTTGAAATACCCCCGCAATTACTGAGATAATCCCCTCCTTAATTTTGGGGCCAGGTCGTTAGGCGGGGTTTTATTTCAAATTTTAGAGTTTGTTTGTACTAAAAGATATGGCTGAGAAACGTAATATATTTCTAGTTGGCCCCATGGGGGCTGGCAAAAGCACGATTGGTCGTCACATCGCTGACCAATTACACCTTGAATTTGTTGATTCTGATCAAGAAATCGAACGCCGCACAGGTGCAGATATTGCATGGGTATTCGATCTTGAAGGTGAAGAAGGCTTTAGACTTCGAGAAGAGTCTGTTATTGGCGATTTAACCGAGATGCAAGGTATTGTACTTGCTACCGGTGGTGGTTCAGTAATGAGCAAAGAAGTTCGAAACAAGCTTTCGGCTCGAGGTATCGTTGTATACCTAGAGACACCTATAGAGAAGCAAGTTGCACGCACGCAACGCGACAAGCGTCGCCCATTACTGCAAACTGAAGAAGCACCTCGTAACGTACTAGAGCGCTTAGCAGAAGAACGCGAGCCACTATACAAAGAAGTTGCTGATTTTGTTGTACGTACCGATGAGCAAAGCGCTAAAGTTGTTGCTAACCAAATCATCGAGAAATTAGATTTTTAAAAACCAATAATAAAGGAATAGCCAAGCATGCTTAAATTAACTGTTAATTTGGACGAGCGAAGTTATCCTATTTATATTGGGCAATCTGCACTTCAAGATAATGGCCGCCTGGTTCACCACATTGGTGATTGTCGGCCTATCATCATTACTAATGACACAATAGCGCCTTTATATTTGCAAAGGTTACTTGATTCATTAGCTGATCTAAATCCGCTATCTTTTATTATTCCTGACGGTGAGCAATATAAATCACTAGAATGGTTTGAAAAAATATCAGCATTTTTACTACAAAATAACTGTGGCCGAGATACGTGTTTAATTGCGTTAGGTGGCGGTGTTGTAGGTGACCTAACTGGTTTTGTAGCGGCTTGTTATCAGCGCGGCGTACCGTTTATTCAAATACCAACGACAGTGCTTTCACAGGTTGATTCATCGGTAGGTGGAAAAACGGCAGTAAATCATCCGTTAGGTAAAAATATGATAGGGGCATTTTATCAGCCTCAAGCGGTTTTTATTGATACGCAAACATTACACACTCTACCTGCACGAGAGTTTGCAGCAGGTATGGCTGAGGTAATTAAGTATGGTCTGATTTACGATACCGAATTATTTGCCTATTTAGAGCGAAATGTGACTAATTTACAGCAACTAGATGAAGCATGCTTACAGCATATCATTTTTAGATGTTGTGAAATAAAAGCGCTTATAGTTGCTCAAGATGAAAAAGAACATGGCTTACGAGCTTTGTTAAACTTAGGCCATACATTTGCCCATGCAATTGAGGCACAGATGGGTTATGGCGTTTGGTTACACGGCGAAGCTGTTGCAACAGGAATGGTATTAGCAGCTAAACTTGCCAAGACACGCCAAGATTTAAGCGCAAGCGAAGTTGATCGAATTATTAAGCTGCTTGAGCTATATAATTTACCAACAGAAATTCCAAAGCAAATGACTAGCGAGCAGTTTTTAACGCATATGCGTAAAGACAAAAAGAATAAAAAAGGCACCATCCGCTTTATTCTACCTACCCAATTTGGCCAGTGTGCATTAGTTGATAATGTATCTGATGATCAAGTTAGAGACTTAATCGAGCAGTAAATGCAGTCACAAATTTTACCAAGCCGTGCGGCTTTGGTGGATAGAATCGCACTGCAATTTGAGTACGGGCAAAATTTAATTGTTTTACTTGGCACTTCTGGGCTAGGTAAAAGTTATATGCTCGAAACCTTCATTACAGATAAATACAACGACTTTAATAAAGCCTTCGTGCAAGTAAGTGCGCAAATGACTGATGCTCAGCTAATGAGTGAGTTATTAGAGCAAAGCTTTAACTCTCCCCTGATTGATCATAACTTAAGTTTACCTGAAAACTATTACCAATTACTGCAGCAGCAACCATGCGGGCCATGTTTATGGGTACTTGATGGCGGTAGGCAATTATCTGATGAGATGTTAATTGAGCTTGAGTTACTTTCTAAAAACAGCCCAAATACGCTATATATTATAATAGCTTCACAGTCTAAACTGGCTTTAAATAACGCTGTTGAAATTTATCTAGAGCCGCTGACGCTTCGAGAAAGCAAGATGTTATTGCAGTGGTACTTTACAGACTTACCCTATGATGAAGACCCTGTATTTAGTACTTTTTTAGCTGAGGCTCACGGTAATCCCAGCTTATTGCTTGCTTGGCAACCTAGTGAGCACATAGCCGATATTATTGTTAAAGACAAAGTGTCTTGGCGATTACACTTATTGATTTTGATGTTGCTGATTATGCTTTTAATTATTGGTCTGCTTTATAAGTCGGATATGACGCAGTGGTGGCAACAGTATTATCAGCAAGAAGAAACACAAGTAGTAAATACAGCAATATCTATAGAGCAAGTAAGTGAGCCGGCTATAAAGAAAAATGACTCAATAATTAACTTAAATGAACTTGAAGTAGTTGAGCCAGATATTAAGGCAGAGCGTGTACACATTAATGATGTGCCTGCCATAATGCAAAGCCTTACCGAACCTGGCAACACAGTTAACGTATTAGACAATGATGATAGTACTAATAATAAAAGCAGTGTATCAAGTGACGTTAAATCTGAAGCTCTAAAAGTAAATACAGCAGAGCAAACTCAGATCAGCCAAGATAATATATGGTACATGCAGCAAATAGATACAAATAGTGTTATTCAATTATTAGCCGTAACTCAGCAGGAAGTTAGCGATAATTTTATTGCTCAATTCAATCTACAGCAGCAAACTCATACTTACCAAACAAAGCGAAATAATAAAATATGGTGGGTTGTTACATTTGGCAGTTTTGAAAGTATAAACGAAGCAAAATCAGCAATGGATACTTTATCTGCTGAGGTTAGAAAAAATAAACCTTTCTATAAAAAAATTAGTAAAATAAAGCAAGAAATAGCACTCGTTGATCAGTAAAACACACTGCTTTAGTGTAAAATCGCGCAACACCAGATTGAAGTAAAGAGCCAATGCAGCAAAAGAGTAGAGCCTTCCTTAAATGGGCCGGCGGAAAATACAGCCTAGTTGAAAATATTAATGCGCGATTAAACCAAGCTAGCAAGCATGCTGATACGTTGGTTGAACCTTTTGTTGGTGCAGGCTCTGTGTTTTTAAATAGTGACTTTAAACACTATATTCTCAACGATATAAATGCAGACTTAATTAACTTATACAAAGAGCTAAAAAGCTCTCCAGATGAGCTGATTAGTGACGCTAAAAAGTTATTTGTAGATTTGAATAATCACGCAGATGCTTATTACGAATATCGTGTGCAGTTTAATCAAAGTCGTGATGTATATGAACGTTCAATATTGTTTTTATACATGAACCGCCATGGTTACAACGGACTCTGTAGGTATAATTTAAAAGGTATTTTTAATGTGCCTTTTGGTAAATATAAAAAGCCTTACTTTCCTGAAAAAGAAATGTATTTTTTTGCTGAAAAAGCACAAAAAGCAACCTTTACCTGTTTAGATTACGATGATGTTTTTAAGTTAGTGCCTAACAATGCAGTTATTTATTGCGACCCACCTTATGTACCATTAAGTAAAACCGCTTCTTTTACGTCTTACGCTAAAGGGGGGTTTAATTTAGATGATCAGGCTAATCTGGCTAATCTGGCTGAGAAGGCTGCCTTTGAAAATGATACACCAGTGCTTATCTCTAATCACGATACCGTATGGACTCGAAAAATTTATAGCCAAGCATCACTTGACCAAATTCAAGTAAAGCGCACTATTAGCCCCAAAGGTGGCTCTAGAAATAAAGTTGACGAGTTGATGGCTATGTATTTAGCACCCAAGCAACCACAGCGTAAATTGCGATAACAAAAGCAATAAATAGTACAACCGCAATTAGGATGATAGAGACAGGAGAGTGTTGTTTAAAATCGACTTGGCGTTTATTTTCAGATTGAACACCAAAAAATGCTGCTAGCACACTTTGCAACGCACTAAAAAATTGCAGCATTATTTAAAATAAAGGTTTTAAAGATGGAGTGTTTTTAGAATCATCAGAGCTAGTAAGTAGCTCTAGTAAATCGAGGTAATGAAACTGAGCACTACGGCTATCGCCAGTTAACCACGAAAACCACGATGACTCTTCTTCAGCTTTAATACACGTGATTGTAGTTAATGTGTTTTGAGCACTTACCACTTGTGTATTATGACAATTACCCACTGAGCTTAATTCTTGCTCAGAGCTTGAATCAAAGCTAAACGCCCCGATAAGCAGTAATGCCGACGCAATTAATATCCCAGTTTTAAAAGCACGCATGATGAAATCCAATAATTTGTTACTTTTTTAATCATAGCAAATATTGATTAAATATCAAACTTAAAGTTACCTGAAATAGGGGCTATTACGCCATATTACTTGGGTAACATCTTCAATTAAGTTACATTAACGCAATACACTATTTATTGATGGAGTTAATCATGTTTAACCCAGAGCAAAAATATTTAATAGCCCCTTCTATTTTGTCTGCTGATTTTGCAAAACTAGGCGAAGATGTTGATAAAGTACTCGAAGCGGGCGCTGACGTGGTTCACTTTGATGTAATGGATAATCACTATGTACCTAATCTCACAATTGGTCCTATGGTGTGTAAAGCACTCAGAGATTACGGCATTACAGCACCTATCGACGTACATTTAATGGTTAAGCCTGTAGATAGTCTTATTCCATTGTTTGCAGAGGCTGGCGCATCAATTATTACTTTTCATCCAGAAGCCAGTGAGCACGTCGATCGTACAATACAGTTAATAAAAGATCACGGCTGTAAAGCAGGCTTAGTGTTTAACCCTGCTACAAGCTTAAGTTATTTAGATCATGTTATTGATAAGCTAGATACCATTTTACTTATGTCGGTTAACCCAGGTTTTGGCGGGCAAAGCTTTATCCCTCATACGCTTGAAAAATTACGCCAAGCTAAGCAACGCATTATTGAATCGGGTCGAGATATTCGCTTAGAGGTTGATGGTGGCATTAAAGTCGATAACATTGCAGCAGCAGCACAAGCAGGCGCTGATATGTTTGTTGCAGGCTCAGCTATTTTTAACCAACCAGATTACAAAGTTGTGATTGATCAAATGCGTGAGCAGCTTGGAAGTGTTAAGTAATGAAATACGATATAGCCTTATTTGATTTAGATGGTACCTTAGTTGATAGCGTTTACGACTTGTATATTGCTATTAACCTAACCTTGAGTGACCTCGCTTTTCCTATTGTTAGCCAACGCTTGGTCGAAAGCTGGGTCGGTAATGGGGTTGAAGTCCTCGTTAAACGCGCTTTGAGTGGTGATATGCAAGTGAGTGAGCATCTAGATGAGTCACTTAGTAGTAAAGCAATATTACAGTTTTATAAGCACTATGAACAACAAGTTGGTGAGTATAGTGTTTTGTACCAACATGTAGAAACCGGGCTTGCAGCACTTCGTGGTATGTCTAAAGCACTAATCACTAATAAGTCTCGAATATTTACAGAAAAACTACTTGATAAACTGGCACTAACGAGTCATTTTGATGTGATTGTATGCGGTGACGATATGGCAAAAAAACCATCGCCAGATCCATTGTTATTTGCCTGTAAAAAACTAAAGGTTGAACCTAGTAAAGCGATAATGATAGGTGATTCTAAAAGCGATATACTTGCAGCTAAAGCCGCTAATATAGACGTAATCGCACTTAGTTACGGCTATAACCAAGGTGAAAATCTCAAGGATTATAATCCACAGTACCTATGCGATCACTTCTTAGATATAATACCTGTTCTAACGCAGCGTTAAATATTATTAATTAAGCAAAATAAAGGAAAATCATGAGTAAACCAGTAGTTTTAAGCGGCATTCAGCCAACCGGTGGTATGACAATAGGCAACTATGTTGGCGCTATTAACCAGTGGCTAAAGTTACAGGAAGACCACGAAAGTTTCTTTATGTTAGTAGACTTACACGCTATTACGGTTCGCCAAGAGCCTGAATTACTGCGCTCTCGAGTGTTGGATGGTATTGCTCTTTACGCGGCATGTGGCATTGATCCTGAAAAATCTGCGTTATTTGTACAATCACAAGTACCTGAACACGCACAGTTAGCGTGGGTATTAAATTGTTACGCGCAAATGGGTGAGCTTAATCGAATGACTCAGTTTAAAGACAAGTCATCTAAGCATGCAAATAACGTAAACGTGGGCTTATTTTCATATCCGGTATTGCAAGCTGCGGATATTTTATTATACCAAGCTGATCAAGTACCCGTTGGTGAAGATCAAAAGCAACACTTAGAGCTGACTCGCGATATAGCAACACGCTTTAATAATTTATACGGCGACGTATTTAAATTACCAGAGCCGTACATTCCACAGTTTGGTGCACGCGTAATGAGCTTGCAAGACCCACTTAAAAAGATGTCTAAGTCTGACGAAAACCCAAATGGTTACATCATGTTATTAGATGAGCCTAAACAAATTGTGAAAAAGCTTAAAAAAGCAGTAACAGATTCAGATGAACAAGCACGTATTTATTTTGATCGCACAGAAAAGCCTGGCGTATCAAACTTGCTTACTTTATTGAGTGTTGCAACTAAGCGCTCAATAGAAGACCTAGTTCCTGAGTATGAAGATAAAATGTATGGCCATTTAAAGAAAGATACAGCAGATGCAGTTGTAAACATGATTGAGCCAATTCAAGCTCGCTTTAAAGAGATCAGAGAAGATCAAAACCTACTTAATAGCATAATGAAATCAGGTGCTGAAAAAGCAAGTGTACGTGCTGAGAAAACATTGAAATCGGTATACGATGCGCTTGGTTTTATTCCTCGCGGGTAAGTTTATTAAAATAAAAAAATGCCGCTTGTTAGCGGCATTTTTTATATAGCACATATCAACATGATAGACCCAAATAGAAACAGTAGCGATATCGCTAGTTTATCTGTTTTATCCATTATTCAGCCCCTCTTACTGTTATATCTGCCGTGCTATCAATATCAACTAGAGAAACTTTATAGCCCTTGTTTTCAAGTAAGGTAAGTAAACTATCTTGTCCTGCGAGGTGGGCAACTCCAACAAGTACAAACTCATTTTTGTCGTTGTTAAACATGGCTTCTACTTTTGGTAACCAATCATTATTTCTATCTGTAATGATTTGTTTATAGCTATTCGGATCATTTTGCTGCATATCTTCAAGTGCCACTTTATTCAGTGTGTCTGTATCACCTTTGCGCCAGGCAGCTAAAAGTCCTTTAAACATATCGCCATAGTTGTGAAGCTCGGCTAAGTTACGTTTAATGAAATCGTTCTCGTTGCCTTGACCCATTGTTTTAAAAAACTCTAACTGAAATTCCATTGTTTCTAAGTAATCTTTTGTTTTGTTATCTTCAGTCGCTTTTTTAGTAAAGTAAGCATCAACCCCTTCACCCATTAAATTTTGCTTTTGAAGCTCCATCGACATTAAAACAATACTAACCATAGCAGGGCGAAAACCATCTAACTTAGCTAGGTTAGCGCCAAACTCGCTAAGCTTATTTTCAAGTAAAGCCTTAATCTCGGGTTCTAGCTTTTGACTTAACGTTTCGTTATTTGTATACGATAGCGCACCTAACATTTGCATTTGTGCATTGGTGTCGGCTGGGTCAGGTAACGGTGCTTCTAAAATAATTGTATCTGCTTGTTCATAAGCATGGTTAAACTCAGCGGGTAGTGGCATTTCAGCTTTAGGTAGTATGTGAACTGTACCGCCAATAAATAGTGAGTCATTGCCATTACTTACTTGCCATACAGAGCTTTGAGCCTGTGCTGTATTTGCTAAAAGGCTGCAACTAAGTAATACGCTGGCAGATACTAATTTTTTTGTGAATTTTTTCATGATAATTCCTTAATATAACTTTTAATTTTATTGTTTTTAGTTCGATAACACATTGCTGAAATATGTAGTGATTGACGATGTTACCTTTGAAAGATTTTTATCAATTTGCGAGTTTATTTTGCTCATTGAAGAGTCAAGCTCAGCTGATATTTTTTCATCTATTGAAGAAAGTAATGTCTGCTTATCAACATTACTTTTTAAAGACTCAGAAGCGTCTATTTTGTTTGTTTTTTGTAGTTTTTGATTAACAGGGTTAATTGCCTTTATGCTTTCACCAATCATGCATTTCTCAAAATTATTTTGAACGGTGTTTTGTTTAGTGTCAGCTGCAATAACTGAAGTAGTATTAAAAGCAGTTGCTAGTAGTAAAGCCGGTAGTACTTTTTTCATTGTGCTGTTCATAATTAAACCTTTTGTATTTTTTGCTGCAGCCAATTTAGAATCACAAATGATTTTTTACTAAGCTGCTTGTTGATGACGGTTTAAAGAATATCGCTGAATTTATTAAGAGTCGCTTATCTAGTTATGAGCAATTAATAGATAAGGTTTTAAAGCTAAATAATTGTTTAAATTTAGTATGTTAGCTTTAAACCTTATAATGCTAATATAAGGTTTAAAATGCTTTTTCTATAAAATAAAGTGTAGATGTGATACGGTTTATAAAAATAAAAATACGTAAAGACTATGAATTATCAAATCGGACCTTGGCAATTTATTAGTAATCGCTGTGTGATTACTTCAAACCATTTAGAAAGGGAATTAGATCCACTTTTAGTTAAGTTATTACTCCACTTTATAGATAAGCCTCAACAAATCGTTTCCCGCCAAGAGCTTATTGAGAGTGTGTGGCAACAGAGCTTTGTTGATGATAATGCGATTAACCGTGCAATCTCAGAGTTAAGAAAGCAGCTTGCCCACCCAGTTGAAAAAGCGCCGCTTTTAAAAACACATTACCGTAAAGGATATAGCCTAACGGTAATACCTGAGCGTTTAACGCAAGCAAACGTTTTGAAAGAGCCTGCAAACATTTTGCCTGACTCACCGGGTATTTCTGCCAAAAATGAAGAGATAGCTACTGCAACTATTTCGCAACCAGTTCAAAGAACTAATAGTAAAAAGTTTTTTATTTATTCTTTATTCGCCATTATTTGCCTGTGCTTTTTAGTATGGTTTGGGTTGTTTTTTATTAATACACCTTCTAGCGAAAAGATTAAACAGATCACGGTTAATAAGGTAGCAAGCACGTGGAATATAGGCAGTGAGGTTCATCCTGAGATGTCCTCAGATAAACAATATTTAGCTTATACAAATGTTGAACCTGAAAATGACGTAATGCATGCATTTGTAAAACGACTATCTGATCAAAGGGAAGTTGAAATTACCTATCCTGGCTTTCAAGTATCCATTTTATCGTGGCAGTTAAATCAGCACTCTGTGTTGTTACAAGCGACTAACTTAAAGCAGCAAAAGTGTGAAATGGTTCTCGTTGATTTAAGCCAGTTTCCTGTTATAGGAGAGGCTACTTTAATTAAAAAGTGCGACCTTAGATACACAGGTTATGCGCAAGTAGACGAAAGTGGTGAGCATATTTATTACACCGAATATAAAAATGAGCATGAGGGTTCAGGTTTATATAAATATGATTTAGAACTTAAAAAAGAATTCATAGTGATCCCACCACCAGGCGTCATGTATGGTGTAATCATGCCTCGTTTATCTCATTCTGGTAGTAAAATAGCATATGTACTTAGCCAAAAGGGTAAGCCTTTTTCTGTATTTAGCTACAACTTTGAGACCCATGAAACCAAGCGGTTATTTAAAGCAAAGAAAAGCATAATTAGCTTCGCGTTTGACTGGCTTGCAGACGATAAAGGCGTGATTGTTTTTGAAGACTCTGAGCTTTCAACCATTGTGTTTGATGAAAATAATATTATTAAACGCACACTAACGGTTACCCCAGCAATTTCACCTTATTATATTGCAGTTCACTCTGATAACAGCCTATTTTACTCGGAAAATATGACACAGGCATACTCGCTTATTAAAGCTACAGACCCTTTTGGTGATAATCCTGAGTATGAAGCACTTTATAAAAGTGATAAAGACGAGTACAACATTGCTGAAATAATTAATAAGGAAGGGACAGCACATGTTTTTGTATCAGAGCGTTCTGGCAGCAGTCAATTGTGGCTCTCTCAAAATGGTCTTACAAAGCAACTTAGCTTTTTTAATTACGATGATGGCTCATCAACTTTTGTATTAGGAGGACTAAGAGCCTCTCCTAATAAGCAACGCATGATATTCATGAAAAATAAAGGTTTTTCACTTTATGACGTAAACGCTCAAAAATTTTATCCATTTGAAGAATTTAATAAGCATAAAATAGTAAGCTATATTTGGTCAAAAAATAACGACAGCATTATTTATGTTAAGCGACTTGGTTCAAAAAATATATTGGCAGAATTTAATTTAGTAACACGTGATACACGTGTAATAGAAGGTATAAAAGCTGATAAACTCATTTCAGATAGTAAAGGTAACGGGTACGTAACCAATGATAATCAGTTAATTCGCCTTTCAGATAGGCAAAGCTGGGAATTACCTAAAAACGCCAAAAAGTCAGTTGCGTATGGAGTTAGCAAAGACTATTTCTATTATTCAGATTCTATTTCTAGAGTCGCTAGACTAAATTTACACGATCAAACTATACAAGATATACACGTGGACTTTCGACCTATTGGTTTTGAAGTGAGTTCAGATAACGAAATTTTATTCACGGGTGCTAAATATAAAGACATGCAAATAATACAGATAAGTTGGAATGACTAGGGCGTGTCTATCTTTCTAGATTAAGCTTGTAGCAGTGTGTTGTTTTTCTTTAATAGCATTTTCGATTGTTATACCAATTCGCTTAATTAAGTGATCTATTTTGAGGATGGAAAAACGTGTTGGTAGCTAGGCAAAAAATTCGCTATTTAGTTGTTCTCGGCAATTGCCCCTGCATTGCTCTACCTTCTACCTTCTGCATCCATGCAGTCGTAAATGAGAATTTTTTAACACAGGTAGCGACACGTTTAGCCCCGCAAAATGATTAAGTATTATTGCGGATTGGTATTATGTTGATAAAAGAAAAGTTAGAGCAAAAAAATAGCGAGAAGTGAATCTTCTCGCCATTTTTAATCAAGTGTAATCTCGACAGTTAAATAACCTTAATACCGATTGATTTGTAACAACCGAACCTCTATTTATTTAATAGAGGTTTTAAGTAATGCCCAGTATGTGAACGCTCACATTCGGCTACTTCTTCTGGTGTACCGGCAATGAGTATTTCACCACCGCCAGCTCCGCCTTCAGGTCCTAAATCGATAACCCAATCTGCTGTTTTAATTACATCGAGGTTGTGCTCAATAACAACAATTGTATTGCCGTGATCGCGCAGACGATGAAGTACAACAAGCAGCTGTTCAATGTCAGCAAAGTGTAAGCCTGTTGTTGGCTCATCTAATATGTAGAGCGTTTTACCAGTATCACGCTTTGATAGCTCGCGTGCTAATTTTACACGTTGGGCCTCACCACCAGAGAGAGTAGTAGCGGCTTGACCTAAACGCACGTACGACAAACCAACGTCCATCAGCGTTTTAAGCTTACGCGCAATAGCCGGTATTTTATCAAAGTAATCATGAGCGTCTTCAACAGTCATCTCAAGCACTTGGTGTATGTTTTTACCTTTGTATTGTACTTCGAGGGTTTCGCGGTTATAGCGTTTACTCTTACATACATCACACGGTACATACACATCAGGTAAAAAGTGCATTTCAACTTTAATTAAGCCGTCACCTTGGCAAGCTTCACAGCGTCCGCCTTTAACGTTAAAGCTAAAGCGACCTACTTTGTAGCCACGTGAGCGCGCTTCTTGTGTACCTGCAAATAACTCACGAATGCCGGTAAATATACCTGTGTAGGTTGCCGGGTTTGAACGCGGAGTACGACCAATCGGACTTTGATCAATATCGATCACTTTATCAAAATGATCTAAACCACTAATTGATTTATATGGTGCCGCTTCGGCAGTTGTTGCGCCATTTAGCTCTGTATGAGCAAGTTTAAACAAAGTGTCGTTTATTAACGTTGATTTACCCGAGCCCGATACACCTGTCACACAGGTCATTAAACCAAATGGGATTTTTAAATCCACATTTTTAAGATTATTACCTGTTGCGCCAAATAGCTCTAGCCATTTGTCGTTTGTTGGGTGACGTTCTTTTGGTATTTCTATTCTACGTACGCCTGATAAAAACTGGCCCGTAACAGACTCTTTGCTTGCTAAAATATCGTCGCGTGTTCCTTGAGCAATAATATGCCCACCATGAACACCCGCGCCTGGGCCAATATCAATAATATGGTCAGCGGCACGAATAGCATCTTCATCGTGCTCTACCACAATAACGGTGTTACCTAAGTCGCGTAAATGTACCAATGTTTGTAATAAACGGTCGTTATCGCGTTGATGCAGCCCAATAGATGGCTCATCTAGTACGTACATTACACCTACAAGGCCTGCACCAATTTGGCTCGCTAAGCGAATACGCTGAGCTTCACCACCTGATAGTGTGTCGGCGCTGCGCTCAAGTGATAAGTAATTTAGGCCAACGTTAATTAAAAACGATAAACGGTCGCGAATTTCTTTTAGTATTTTTTCAGCTATTTGGCCTTTTTGTCCGGTTAGCGTTAACCCTTCAAAAAACTCCATAGCTTCACCAATACTCATGCGCGTGATTGCAGGTAAGTTGGTTTTTCCAATAAATACATTTCGAGATTCTTCGCGTAAACGCGAGCCATTACAGCTAGGACATGCTTGGCTTGTTTGGTATTTAGCAAGCTCTTCGCGTACTGAGTTTGACTCAGTTTCGCGGTAGCGGCGATTCATGTTGTTTAACACGCCTTCAAACTCATGATTGCGCGTAATTAAATCGCCACGGTCGTTACGGTAATTAAACGCAATTTTAGTGCTACCAGAGCCATCTAAAATAATTTTTTTCGAGTCGCTGTCTAAATCTTGATAAGGCACATCTAAATCAAAACTATAATGCTCAGCAACGGCTTGTAGCATTTGATAGTAATAAAAGCTGCGTTTATCCCAGCCTTTAATTGCACCGCCAGCAAGGCTTAACTCTGGGTTATGGACTACGCGATTAGGATCAAAATATTGACGTATACCTAAACCATCACAGGTTTGGCACGCACCAGCAGGGTTATTAAACGAAAACAAACGCGGTTCTAGCTCAGTCATTGCATAGCCACAAGTAGGGCAGGCAAAGTTTGCTGAGAATAAAATTTCTTCAGCGCTGCTATCATCCATGTATGCTACATGTGCAACGCCATTAGACATTTCAAGCGCGGTTTCAAACGATTCTGCTAAGCGTTGTTGTAAGCCATCTTTTACTTTAAAACGGTCTACAACAACTTCTATTGTATGTTTTTTATGAAGCTCAAGTGTTGGTGGATCAGACAAGTCACATACTTCACCGTCTATACGGGCGCGAATATAACCTTGGCTTGATAGCTGCTCTAATAACTTAACATGCTCACCTTTACGCTCTTTTACTATAGGCGCAAGCAGCATTAATTTACTGCCTTCAGGCAGTGCCAAAACAGTATCTACCATTTGACTAACTGTTTGCGCAGCAAGTGGTAAATCATGTGTAGGGCATCGTGGTTCGCCAACGCGGGCAAACATAAGTCGTAAATAATCGTAAATTTCGGTAATAGTACCCACAGTTGATCGTGGATTATGAGACGTTGATTTTTGCTCAATAGAAATTGCAGGAGAGAGGCCTTCGATGTGATCTACATCAGGCTTTTCCATAAGCGATAAAAATTGTCTTGCATACGCAGAAAGTGATTCAACATACCGGCGTTGTCCTTCTGCATAAAGTGTATCAAATGCAAGTGATGACTTCCCCGAACCAGATAGACCAGTAATAACTATTAATTTATCACGTGGGATGGTTAGGCTGATGTCTTTTAAATTATGCGTACGGGCGCCTCGGACTTCAATGTTTTCCATGCTATCTCGTTTATTACCAAAATTATTTACTCAGTATCGCATAATACGAAGCAATATTAATCCTTGATCAATGAAAAATCCTTACTTATAGGCGATTAATTATTGCCAAGCTTATGGTAGAATCCCAACCTCAATTTTTCATAGAGTAAGATCACGCAGATAATGACCGCATCTTCACTTAATTCACGAGAAAAACGCGCCGCAGTATCGCTGGCGAGTGTGTTTGCATTTAGAATGCTCGGCTTGTTTATGCTGATGCCTGTATTGGCTATTTATGGACAATCGCTTGAAGGTTTTTCGCCTATTTGGATTGGTTTTGCCATTGGTGCGTATGGTTTAACGCAAGCCGTATTGCAAATACCTATGGGTCGATTATCCGATAAGATTGGTCGTAAAAAGGTTATTGTTGGTGGCTTAGTCGTATTTGCTATTGGCTCTGTAGTTGCTGCATTAGCTGACTCTATTCAAATGGTTACCGTAGGCCGCGCTCTACAAGGTATGGGCGCAATAGCCAGTGCGCTACTCGCGTTTGCTTCAGATTTAAGCCGCGATGAGCAACGACCAAAGGTAATGGCCGTTATTGGTATGAGCATAGGAATGAGCTTTGCCTTTGCTATGCTACTTGGGCCAATTGTTGCAGCTTCGTGGGGTATTGCGGGTGTATTTTGGTTGACTGCTATTTTAGCTGTTTTTGGTATATTTATAGTGACTATGCTAGTGCCAAATGCGGTAAATAAAGCGCCCAAAGGCGATACATTAGCAAGCTTTAGCGACATTAAAAAACTAATTAAGCACCCTCAGTTAGCACGATTAAATGCAGGTGTATTGCTATTACACTTAACGCTAACCACAATATTTGTCGTACTACCGAGTCAATTAATTAAAGATGGCTTAGTTGCCGACCATCACTGGTATTTATATATTCCAGTGCTATTTTTAGCATTTTTATTAATGGTACCAATAATGATTGTGGCCATTAAAAAAGAGAAAGAAAAACAAGCATTTATTGGCTCAGTAGCCTTGTTAACTATTAGTATGCTAGCAATGTCGGTATGGGTTAATAGTGTAGTAGGCATTGCTGTGTGTATGCTGCTTTATTTTGTGGCGTTTAACTTTTTAGAAGCCACTATGCCTGCGCTTGTATCGCGAATATCACCTGCAAGCCAAAAAGGTTCAGCAATGGGTGGCTACTCATCTAGTCAGTTTTTAGGCGCCTTTTTAGGCGGTATGTTAGGTGGTTATGTAGCACAAACTACAACGACGCAAGCTGTGTTTGCGGCAGCGGCACTTGTTGGGTTAATATGGCTTATTATTGCGTGGAAAATGCAAGTCCCACCCAAAAGTAAAGTTATTAGTTTAATGACCAAATTAGATTCTGAAGAGCATGCTCAAACACTTGCTTCTCAGTTAGTTGCTTTACCAGGCGTAATAGAAGCAACTGTGGTTCGCGATGAAAGTCGCAGCTATTTAAAGATTAATGATAAAGAATTTGACCTAGACCAAGCACGTAAAGTAGCTGGTTTAATCTAACATTTATAGGAGATGGTTCCATGGCACGCGGTGTGAACAAAGTAATTTTGGTTGGTAATTTAGGGCAAGATCCTGAAGTTCGTTATATGCCTAATGGCAATGGTGTAGCAAATATTACCTTAGCAACTTCGGATAGCTATAAAGATAAAAACACTGGCCAAATGGTTGATAAAACTGAGTGGCATCGTGTTGTGTTCTTTGGCAAATTAGCTGAAATTGTTGGTGAATATTGTCGTAAAGGTTCACAAATTTATGTTGAAGGTAAACTTCAAACACGTAAGTGGACCGATCAACAAGGCCAAGAAAAATACACTACAGAAATAGTTGTAGATGGATTTACTGGTCAAATGCAAATGTTAGGCGCACGTGGTGGCGATCAGCAAAGTGGTGGTTACCAAGGTAATCAGCCGCAAGGTGGACAACAAGGTGGTGGTTACCAAGGTAATCAGCCGCAAGGTGGTCAACAAAGCGGTGGTTACGGTCAAAATAACCAAGGCCAAGCTGCACAGCAAAGTGGCTATAATCCGCAGCAACAAGCCGCACCAGCAGCACAACCAAAACCGGCTCCAGCACCACAGCAGCAAAGTAATCAATATCAGCCGCAAGGTGGTTATGCACCACAGCAAAAAAGTGCACCACAACAGCAAGGTGGTTTCGCTCCTAAACCACAAAGTGCTCCGCAAGGTGGCGCATCAAACCCAATGGAACCAACCATTGATTTTGACGACGATATCCCGTTCTAAATGATATAAAGTTATTAGTGTAATACTCATATTAGACCTCGTTTTTACGGGGTTTTTTTATACGAGTTGTGTAGTGAGGGCAACCCAGAACTATCAATGAATATCGTCATTAAGCAATAAAATGAAATAGTATTAGTAAACATGTTAAATTATGATGGTATTTACATTTTATTTAATTGATATATATATCGTTAACACTTACCATTAAAGGACTTTCACCTTGATTACACAATGAGAAACATGAAAACTAATATCTTATTTTTATTTCTTGTTTTTCAATTTGTGAGTCCAATTTCAAACGCTCAACCTTCTTCAAATGTTACTCATGTTTTATTTATAAATTCAACAAACCAAGATATGCCTTGGCACAAAAGTGTTGATTCTGGACTGCGTAAAAAACTTATAGAACGTTCTTTTAGTTATGAACTCTTCGTTGAAAATATGGATGTAAACCGATTCGATGAAGCAAATCAAAAACAGTTAATGAAGGACTACCTCAAACAAAAATATAAAAATAAGCACATCGATATCATTGTTACTCAGTCTCCTTCTGCAGCAGTACTTTTATCGCAATTAGATGACTTTTTTATAAATACTCCAAGAATATATTTGGAACCAGGCGCTCAATTTAGTTTGCCTAAAAATACTAACGGAGCAGTGATCCAAGCTAAATTAGATTACGCGCAAGCAACAGCAAGCGCTGTTAATTTAATGAAGCCTAAAAAATTAATCGTTATATTAGATACAAAAAACGATATTGGGATGAGCTTTTATCGAGGGCTCTTTTCGGTTATTAACCGTGACTTTTCGTATTTAGGTGTAGAGAAGTGGTTTGATCTTTCAATGCCAGAGCTACTCACTAAAGTAAAAAATGCGCCAGATGATTCAATTATATTGTTTACTCCCATTTTCAGGCATTACGATAATAAATCCCTTAGCCCTTATCAGCTCGTAGAGCAATTAGCTAAAGCAAGTTCAGCGCCCATTTTTAGTTATTGGGAGGTACTATTAGGCTCAGGTGTTGTTGGTGGGTATGTGTTGTCGGGTGAAAAAATAGGCGAACGTATTGCCGATTCGATAATTTTATACAATGAAAATAAAAGTTTAAGTGAAATCAGTGGTGAAGGGCTAAGTGTTTACGCTTATGACTGGCGTCAATTAAACAAGTTCGATATAGCTCCACAAAGCTTGCCAGAAAAGTCGATCATATCTTATTACGAGCCAACCTATTTTGAGCAAAATAAAACATTAATTTACAGCGCTACTGCGATTATTTTTATTCTTAGCAGCTTTTTAGTTTTCGTATTGTTTTTAAATCAACGGCGCATTCAACTTTTAAAAGAGCTTGATGAAGAAAAGCAAAGGTTAGAGTCTCGCGTTGATCAGCGTACTGAAGAACTGTTGCAAGCCAAAGAAGAGGCCGAAAAGCTGACATCCGCTAAGTCTGAATTTTTAGCAAATATGAGTCATGAAATTAGAACCCCTATGAGTGGGATTATTGGCTTAACCAACATTTTGCTCGAAAAAGGTTTGCCCGGGGAATATGAGCATTATTTAAATAAAATTAAATATTCTTCAGATCAACTCCTTGTAGTTATTAACGATATTTTAGACTTTTCAAAAATTGAGTCTGGAAATATTAACCTTGAGGAATTTCCTTTTTCTGTAAATTCGGTTGTTGACTACATCAAAGCAACTTTTGATGAGCTAGCTCAAAGCAAAGGGATCACATTTGATATTGTCATTGGTAAAGAGGTTAAGCTCGATTTAATAGGTGATGTAGTTCGAATAAACCAAGTACTGCTAAATTTATGCTCTAACGCAATTAAATTTACTACACAGGGCTTTGTATCGGTATTAATAGAATCAAAAAGATCGTTAGCTGATCCTAAGAGCGTTTGTTTGTATTTCATTGTTAAGGATTCCGGTATTGGGATTGCCGAGCAAAGCCTTACCGATTTATTTGAATCTTTTACTCAAGCTGACAGCTCTACAACCAGGAAATTTGGCGGCACAGGTTTAGGTTTAACTATAAGTAAGCGTTTATGCCAATCGATGGGTGGGGATATAACGGTAAAAAGTACTCAAGGTGTAGGTAGTGAATTTATAGCTTCGATTAAGGTGAAATTGAATAACCAAGCGTTGATTGATAACACTCCCGACCTAACATTTACTGATTCGTTTGAGGTATTAATTATAGATGATAATGAAGATGATCTTAAGGTAATTGAAAATCAGCTAACGGCTATGGGGCTGGTATGTACGGCCTGTCAATCTGCTAAACAAGCTGTTGATATTATTGAACACAATAAAGAGAAATTTAAAGTTATTATTGTCGACTGGGCTATGCCATCAATGAGTAGCGAAACTTTTTTAATACGCATTTTCAATATTAATCCTCAACTTTATAACAACACGATTGTGCTTATAATGAGTGACGAAAGTTTACTTAATAATGCAGCCAAAAAAGTAAGTATAAAAACTATTTTGCAGAAACCTGTATACACGAGTGTTTTGTATGAGGCGATTGAAAGTAAAGTAGTAGGCCCTCTTAATGAAGTGCCTATAGTAAACACCGTCAGTGAAGCGTCGCTGGCAGGTATAAAAATATTGGTTGTGGAAGATAACTCTATCAACAGACTAATTGTTACAAACATACTAGAGAAGGCTGATGCTCAAATTTACTTGGTTGACAATGGATTAGAATGTATTCAAGCCGTGAAATCACAATCGTACGATATTATTTTGATGGATATTCATATGCCTATTATGGACGGGGTTGAGGCGAGTAAAATTATTCGTAGCGATAGTGACAAAGCAATCGCAAATATTCCAATAATTGCTTTAACAGCTAATGTTATGAAAGATGATATTACACGATACTTATCCATTGGCATGAACGCCCATGTTGCAAAGCCTATTAAAGCGCAAAATCTACGTGAAACTATAATCCGCTGTTTAAATAAATAGCTGAGCCATTAAAGTGATTTAATAATTATCCATATTAAGTACCTATCGTAATATCGTCCGCTGGCTTGAGCCTATTTTGGATAACTTAAAAAGAAACTTCATAAAATAGAATTTGACTCACCGGGTGCTATATGAAATCTCATACATTCTTTTCCCTATATGTTTATTTCAGCAAAGGTTGAATTATCAATGTCAGAAGTTAGTGAGTTAGGCACTATAAACAAAGCACACAGCTTCGCTGCACATAGTACAAAAAAAACGCGCTTAAGCTTGAGGATTCAATTTAATCTATTTATAAAATAAAGGGCATAGTTGTTTGTTTTTGTAAGTTCTCGTTTATCTGAGTGTTTTTTGTTTAGCGCGATTAATAAACGTTTAAACTTAGTTTATAGCCTTGTACTTCTATAGATATTGAACAACACTTTAGTTAATAATTTAACGGGTGGCAGGCTATGCAGAAGAGTAAAATCTGGCTTTTCAAGTACTTCAAAGGTATCTCTTTTGTCTTATTTTTAATGATACTTATTAGTTTTAATTTCGTTTTAAATGATGCATTACATCAAAAAGTTCATGCTTCTGGGCAGCAGTTCGTTAAACACGTTTACGAGCTGAATTTATCTCCTTCTACAAACAATGAAGTGTTAGCCGCATTAGCTAAAAGTGAAGGTTTTGTGTTGGAGGTGCCAAAGCCTGCAGAGCATTTTAGGCATTTAGTGAATATAGAGCGCGAAGTTTTTTCTTACAAAACATTAAGTTTGAGCCTCTATCACTATCCTGCTTGGGTAACACAAAGTTACTTATTTATATTGCTAAACTTGATCATATTAGGCGCCGCTGGCTGGTCTTATCGCTGGTGGGGGTTATTGAATGTAAGCCGTAAAATTACGCCCAAAAATACAATGATACAACCTACTAAAATTATTGAACAAAAACAAAATAAAATACGATTAATTAAACAAGTAAAAAAATGCGAATTAAGTTCTTTGTATGGGGTTAATAGAGCATCACATAGCTTATTTTTACTCATTGAATGTGACTTTGATAAGAAAACCGATAAAGAAGCTATTTTTAAAGTGTTAATCACTAGAAAATTGACTGAATTTAAAGATGTGTCGGTAAAAATACTAAATTCCAGTTACTTAGCCGTCACCTTGCCACATATACCTACTCCCGAGTTAGACAGCTACGTTGAAAAGCTCCATCAGAGCGTGTTTTTACTATGCCAAAATTATCAAAAAAGTATGACTCATAAAAACATTAAAATAGGTGCGTGCGACTATCGATTAGGCGCAGATAAAATTGCGGTTTATCAGTTAGCAAAATCAGCACTTATGCTATCGCAAAACAGCTCAGTACAGCACTTTCACCGCTTAGCGTTAAATTACTGCCAAGAAAAACCACTTTCTAGTAAGCAAGTTATCGAAAATATTAAAAAGAACAAATTTATATTATTCTTCCAGCCTTTATTTGAGCTCTCTAGCGGGGAAATTTTAGAACATGAAGCTCTTATCAGGGTTAGGCATAGCCAACTTGGTTTACTAGCTGCTCGTTATTTTATTAATCAGGTTTATAGTAATCAAGACGCTTTAATATTAGATAAAGCAGTAATAACACAAGTTAAAAAGCTAATGCTGAGTGAATCTTCGGCCTTAACAGTTAGTGTAAATCTACACCCTAAAAATTGGTTTAATAATGTATTTTGGGAATGGTTACCTAGTCAAATAGCAGAGCTTAAATTAAGTGCTAAATTACAATTTGAAATAAGTGAGGCTGAGTTTTTTACTCATAGAGAATCGATAACTAATGCACTAAATATAATTAAAAAAAGCCGTTCACAAGTTGTGATTGATAATGTAAAAAGTAGTGAGAAAATAGCGGTATTAGCTGATTATAACCAAGTATGCGGGCTTAAATTATCATACGAACTAATTCATTTATTAAATGAAAAAACTCAAAATCAAAGGCAAATAATAAAGATAGTCGAAGCCGCTAACCTCTTAAATTTACCTGTGTATGCCGTTGGTGTAGAGACTCAAAAAGAGTTGTTTACGCTTGCCAAATTGGGAGTGGTAGGAGCTCAAGGGTTTTACTTTTCAGAGCCACTCCAAGAGTTTACGCAAGCGGTATTTAATTAAATTAACCCTCTATATTTAAGTCCATTTAGCCCCTGAAGCCCGCCAGTGTGAACCGCAATAATTTTACTCCCAGATGGGAAATAATCTTGTTCAATAAGTTGCCACAATGCATACATCATTTTTCCGCTATAAATAGGCTCAAGCGGTAGATTATAGGTGCGGCTCATATCTTGGCAGAACTGCCATAACTCAGGAGAAAACTTACCATAGCCACCACCATGAAACTCGCTGAGTAACTGCCAGTTAGTTTGATTATTAGCTTTAGCGCTCAGCTTTTTTATTTCTTCATTTAAATAATTAGCTTGTTTTAATACTGCTACACCAATCACTTGTGTTGTTGAAGCACTGCCTTCTATTAATCCAGCAAGCGTGCCACCACTACCGGTAGGGCACACTAAGTAGTTATGCTCAGGTAAGCTTTGTACTAACTCTTTACAACCTAATAAGGCATGCTCATTTGTACCGCCTTCAGGAATAATATAAGCATTGGGGAAGCGCTCTTGCAGAGCATTAAGGTAATCGGTGTCGTGGCGTTTTCGATACTCTATACGATTAACTACATGTAGGTTCATACCACAATGTTTTGCAAATTGGATTGTTGGGTTGTTGTTATCCAGTTCAGGTCCGCGAATAATCGCGCGAGTTTTTATATTAAATTCTTTTCCGGCAGCTGCACAGGCGTGAATATGGTTTGAAAACGCACCACCAAAAGTCAGAAGTTCTGTTTTATTTATCTTTTGCATGTACGCTAAATTATATTTTAATTTACGCCATTTATTGCCACTTATTAGCGGATGGAGCAAATCATCACGTTTTATACCTAAATAAATATTTCTCTTTTTTAGAAACGTTGTATCTATTTGTTGAATATAGTTATTTTCATCTATTTTGAATGTTTCATGCATTTTGTTGGTTTTCAATTTGGCAAAGTAGTTAAAATGTACGACACTTATTTCATACATAATTAACAATAGTAGCTATATGAAAGAAAAGCTGTTTTCATGGTTAAATCGTAGTTTAGATCCAAATACAGCTATTGGTGTTGCAACTTACGCAGATACTGTTAACGCAGTATGTTTAAAAAAACAACGCGACCAATGGATGGTTCACAGTTCTCACAGTGTAAATGTGTCTGAGCAAACCGATTATACCGCTGCAATTGTTGCTTGTACAAATGAGGTTTCTACTGATATTTGTGCAGTTAATTTAGTCATACCGCACTACTTTTATCAAATAGTGCAAATGGATAAACCAAACCTTAGTGATGAAGAAATTATTCAGTCACTCCCTTGGACTACAAAAGACTTAGTTGATATAGCTTCTGAAAATATTGTGGCTGATTTTATTGATTATCCAATAACATTACCGATGCAAAGCAGCAAAATGAATGTGTTTATTACGAATAAGCTGCAACTACTTCCGTTTATAGACAGTTTTGAACAAACTAAACCTGTTTTGCGTGCAATGACCTCTGAAGAAATGGTTTTAGTTACCTTGTTTGGCTCATACAAAGAGGCGCATATGCTGATTGTGCAACATGCTAATCATGAACCTCGAATCTTAATTATTCGTGATGGGCAATTAGTATTAGCTAGGCGATTAAATGGTTTTTTAGGTATTTCAGATAAGGATCAAAATCAAGAATTGGTAGAAGCGTTAGGATTAGAAATTCAGCGTTCTATGGACTTTTTTGAAAGCCAGCTCAAGCAACCACCAATTCGCAGCATTCAGTTACAGTGCGATGATTTATCCTCATTAACTCTTAGAGCCGGGCTTGCAGAGTTTTTACAAGTAAAAGTTGTAGATTTTGAGCCTAACTTAGAATTAGCGCAGCAATTAGAGCCAAATTTTTATTATGCGCTTGGGGCAGCCTATCAATTAACAGATCCTGAGTCTGTGCTATGAAAACCCGGATTAACTTTTATCAAAAAACCTTACGCGTACGGCGAGACCCAGTCCCTTTGTCTGGAATGATTACGTTGTGGTTAGGTGCGCTATTAATTATTGCAATCACGTGGGCTTTTTACAGTTATAAAACATATTCTAGTGAGCTTGATTTAGAACAAAATAGGCAATACCTCAAACAAGGAAAAGCTCAGTTAGAAGTTGTAAAACAACAGTTAGCAGAGAAACAAAATAAAACACTCTTTATTAATGAGCTAAAAACACTTCAGCAAGAGGTTTTGCACAAGCAGCAAATATTTAGCTATTTAGAGGAAAGTTCAGATCAGTCTGCAACCGATTACGCTCAGGTAATGCACGATTTAGCGAAGTATCATGAACCTAATATTTGGCTGACCCACATTAAGTTTGTAGGGCAAAGTGTGACGCTTCAGGGTCAAACATCGCAATCAAAATTCTTACCAATTTGGTTTGATAATTTAAAACAGTCGCCATTTTTTATTGATAAAGAGTTTTCAGTTTTAGAGTTATCTACGCAAGCAGGTGTGAGTGAATTTAATGTAGCGACAGACCTTAGTGATGAGGGCGATAAACCATGAGCCAAACAATAAGTAGCCAGAATAATAAAAATAAAGGTTGGCCATTATGGGTCAAATACCAAGCTCAGTTTGCATCGCTGCAAAAACGTGAGAAGTATTCCACCTTATTTGTTGGTTTGTTTATAGTGATTTACCTCGGTCTCTGGTTCGTTATTTTTCCACAGCAAGATGAAGTTGCCAACATACGTTCAAAGCACAATACAACGCTGCAAGAGTTACAGCAGATAAATGCGCAACTCTCCATGTTAAACCAAGCACTAAACTACGACTACACTAAGGTTTTACGCGGTCAAATTGCACAAACCAGAGATGAATTAGCCGAAATAAATAATCAACTTAATAGTTTTAGCCAAGGCTTTGTAGCTGCTAAAAATGTACCTGCCGTTTTAAAAGATTTGCTCGTAGATAGTAGCGACGTAAAAGTGAGTAGCTTTAATGTAAAACCAGCACGGGCTATCGATGTAGAAAAACTAGGTGAACATGATACGCAAACATTATTTTTTGAGCATCAGATGGTAGTTACTTTGCAAGGTAGCTACTTTAGCTTACAAAAATATTTAGCCGCATTAAAAAATAATCAAGATAAGTTATTAATACAAGAGTTTAGTTATCAGGTACTAGAGTACCCTCAGGCTGAATTAACTTTACAAATTGCTACAGTGAGCGCTAATGAAAAATTTATCGCGTTATAGTATTTGTACTTTGGCTTTTTACATTATTGCGCCGAGTGCGCTTGCGCAACTTCGCGATCCGACTCAGCCAAATATGTTCGTGAGTAACAATAGTCCAGTTAAGCAAAGTACAGAACTTAAATTGCAATCTATTATTAAAAACAGTACAGCATTTAAGGCCATTATTTCAGGCCATATTTATCGAGTTGGTGATGCTGTAGATGATTTTCGGGTGCTAAGCATTAACTCAAAACAGGTTGTGTTAGCAAATGATGATAAACAAATAAAATTAGAATTATATGACTATGAAATTAAAAAATAATTTATCTCATCCGTGGCTTGTTCTTCTATTGTTACCTACATTTTTAACTGCGTGCCATAGCTTTAAACCAGGTAAAGAGGTTAAAAATCATATAGAGCAAGAGTTATCTGAAAGACCTACAGAGCCTAAAGTAATTGCGCCTTTACAAATGCCAAGCGAACTTACACAAAGCTTATTGTCATCTATAAATAATGAGCAAACTATAAGTGATGATTTATCTATAAAGCGTTTTGATGTCGCAGCAAATGATGTCGAAATAGACGCTTTTTTTGCAGGCTTAACAGACGATACCCCTTTTAGTGTTGCTGTGCATCCTGAGGTAAATGGCACAATTAATTTAAATCTTAAAAGCGTTACGTTTAATGAAGTCATTAATGTTATTAAGCGTATGTATCCTTTAGATATTGTTAATGAAGGACGAATTGTACAAGTACTACCAGCCAAAATGCGCACAGAAACAATACCTGTAAATTATTTAATGATGCAACGCCATGGTCAGTCTACAGTGAGTGTTGTTGCTGGTGGGGTGAGTCAATTTGCACAAAGTGGCAGTGGTTCGAGTGGTTCAAGTTCAGGTAATAGTAACCAGCAAAATAGTGAATTTGGCGGCGATAATCAAAGCTTAGATTTAAATGGTTCTCGAATCCAAACAATTAATAAAAACGATTTTTGGAAGGAATTAGAAGTTGCCCTTAAGTCTTTAATTGGCGCAAGCGATGGGCGCTATGTTGTTGCAAGCCCACAAGCTAGTTTGGTAACCGTAAATGCATTACCAAGCGAAATTAGTCAGCTAAAAGAGTTTTTACGTCAAAGCCAAGAAAACCTACAACGCCAAGTTATTCTAGAAGCAAAAATAATAGAAGTAACCTTAAAAGATGAGTACCAACAAGGGGTCAACTGGGAGCGCATAGCCAGTGGTTTAGAAGGCGGTATTTCGTTTGCTACAACAGCGGGTTCTACAATTAGTAATAGTATTTCGGCTGCCATTGGCGGAGCGTCATCGCTGACAATTCAAAAAGGTGACTTTAACGGAGTTATTAATTTGCTAGAAACCCAAGGTGATGTGCAAATGTTATCTAACCCTCGCGTTACGGCTACAAACAACCAAAAAGCAGTTATAAAAGTAGGGCAAGACGAATACTTTGTTACTAATGTATCAAGTACGACGGTAACTGGTACTGCTACAACTACCTCGCCTGAGATTGATTTAACACCGTTCTTTTCTGGTATTGCGCTTGATGTAACGCCGCAAATTGACAAGTACGGCTCAGTTATTTTGCATGTTCACCCTTCAGTAACTGAAACAGAAGAGCAGCTAAAGGTAATTACTTTAGACGATCAACGTTTTGAATTACCTCTAGCGCAGAGCAACATTCGAGAATCAGATACCGTTATTCGCGCTCAAAGTGGCGAAATAGTGGTTATTGGTGGTTTGATGCAAACGTCAACACAGGATGAAGAATCAAAAACACCCGTGCTGGGTGATATCCCCATATTTGGCAACTTATTCAAAAGTATTCGTAAACGCCAAGAGAAAAAAGAACTAATTATTTTAATCAAACCAACCGTTGTTATGCCCGATACTTGGAAAAAACAACAAGGTGAAAGCCGTCAGCTTTTAAAAACATGGTATGAAAACTAACTATGTATTTAAGCTTTTTTAATTTAAGTGAAATGCCTTTCACGCTAACCCCTAACACACAATTTTTTTGTGCACTTGAACCGCACCACGAAGCGATGCAAGTGCTAACAACAGCCATTGAAATGGGTGAAGGGTTTATTAAAGTCACCGGTGAAGTTGGGACAGGTAAAACGTTGCTTTGTAGAAAGCTATTAAACCAACTTGAGCCAGATTACATTGTGGCTTATTTACCTAACTCTTATTTAAGTCCTGAAGAGCTTAGATGGGCGATTGCAATTGAACTGGGTATGGATGTAGATAAAGCATTGGACCAACAAGCACTAGGGCAGCTTATAAATCATCACTTACTCGACTTACAAGAAGATAATGAGCGCGTAGTGCTTTTGATAGATGAGGCGCAATGCTTGAGTTGGGAGACACTAGAGGCGCTGAGATTATTTACAAACTTAGAAACTGAAAGCGAAAAGCTGATTCAAGTTGTGTTATTTGGGCAACCTGAACTTGATGAAAAACTGGCAAACAATAAAGTAAGGCAGCTGCGCCAACGTATTAGTTTTTCTTATAAATTACGGGCGATGACTGGCGCTGAGGTTGTTTATTATATTAATCATCGCTTACAAGTTGCAGGATTTAATAGACCTCCTTTATTTAATAATAGTATGGGGCTTAAGATTGCCAGAGCAAGCCGTGGAATTCCTAGATTAGTTAATATTTTATGCCACAAAGCACTATTACAAGCTTACGGTGAAGGGTTAAATACAATAACAAATCGCCATATTCAGCTTGCCATAAAAGATACCGAAGACTGCGCAAAATATCGAACCGGTCAATATTGGAGCTACAGCGCGTTAATGTTTAGTGTTTTAGCTATTGCTGCCATATGGGTATGGAGGCAGTGGTTATGAGCGTTATAAATAATATGCTTAAAAATATTGAGCAACGTGAAGCTAAACAAGTGAATATTCAAGAAGGTATAAGCGTAAAGCCAATATATGATGTAAAAAACATTGTATTTAAAGCCGCAATTTTACTTATTATGCTAAGTGTCATTTTTTTAGCATACCTGTATTTACCGACCGCCGACAAAAAAGAAACTCAACGTGAGTCTGTGCTACCACAGCAAAAAATGGTCGCGGTTTTGAGCTCTAATTTATCTGATTCTCAAGATGAAAAAAGCACTGTAGAGCCTTTAGTTGAGCAAGAAGTTGTGAAGAAGGCTGTGCAAGTTGAGCAAATAAAACCAGAAGTGAATGATTTAGCTGAATCCAAGTTGAGTGAAGCAACATTACTGGTTTCTCAACCAACGGCTGAGCCGGTTGTAATTGCCGAGGTTAAACAAAGCCCTGCACTAGCTAAAGATAATGTGTTAGTGGCTAGTGAAGCTATTGTCAGCAAGCCAAAAACTACTTCAGTGACTAAAACTAAGTCACAAAATACTATGATCAAAAGTGCAGCAGAAACTAAGTCACCACAGGCTTTATTGGTCGAGCAATTAGCAGCAGCTAAACAGGCAATACAGTTTGGCTTATACAACGAAGCTATTAGTGATTTAAACATTATTTTAGCGCAATCGCCTTTACATGTTGAGGCCCGAAACTTACTGGCTGCAACTTACTTTAAACAACAAGATATAAATTCTGCGCAACAGGTTTTGCAATCAGGTATTCGCCAAAACCCTAACGTACTTGAATGGCGTGTAATGCTAAGCAAAATACTCATTATGCAACAACAGTATGAAGGGGTATTACTGCTTTTAAGTGATGAATTTGAATCCCAGGCGAATCTTGATTTTTGGGTGCTGCAAGGTACTGCTGCGCAAAGTGCGAGTAAGCACCATAAAGCACTTGAAAGCTTTAAACATCTTACACAGCTCCAGCCGAGTCAAGCAAAGTGGTGGCTTGCACTTGCAACCTCAAAAGATGCACTAGGAGAGTACCTCGATGCTAAACAGCTTTATAAAGTAGCTCTAGATTTAGGTGGGTTAAATACCGCTATGACCCAGCATGCATTACAGCGTTTAGTTGCACTAAAGGAGGCCGTATGAGACCTAGTTTAAAAATGCGCTTAGGCGATTTACTTGTTCACGAACACATGATCACCGAAGCGCAACTAAGTGAAGCATTAAATGTTCAAGCTGCAACGGGCCGTAAATTAGGTTCGACACTTATTACACTTGAGTTTATTAGTGAGCCACAATTATTACGCTTTTTAGCGCAGCAATTACAGGTACCTTTTCTAGATATATCACAGCGAAAAATATCACACGATGTATCTAAGCTTTTATCTGAGGTATATGCGCGTCGTTACAGAGCACTAGTAATCGAGGATAATGGTGACTCTGTTTTGGTCGGGATGAGCGATCCTGCTGATTTAAGGGGGCTTGATCAACTTGCTACTATGCTTGCTCCTAAACGAATAGATTTAGCTGTTGTACAAGAAAGCCAAATCATGGCTGCGTTTGATAACGTATATCGTCGCACAGATGAAATTACCAACTTTGCAGCACAACTCCATGAAGAATATCAAGACGTAGAAGAGTTTGATTTAAACTCTTTAGGTGATGAGACATCCGATGCAACCGTTGTAAAGTTACTGCAATCAATATTTGAGGATGCTGTGCAAGTTCGCGCATCTGATATTCACATTGAGCCAGATGAAGGTTTGCTTCGCATTCGTCAACGTGTAGATGGAATATTACAAGAGCACACTCTTAACCAAGTAAAAATAGCATCGGCACTAGTGCTACGTTTAAAGCTTATGTCGGGATTAGATATATCTGAAAAACGCCTCCCTCAAGATGGCCGGTTTAATATAAAAGTGCGCAGCCATAGTATTGATGTGCGCCTATCTACCATGCCGGTTCAGCATGGTGAATCAGTTGTAATGCGTTTGCTTGATCAATCTGCAGGATTATTATCGTTAGATGAAACAGGCATGCCGGCACACATATTAAAACGTGTGCGCAGCATTATAAAACGTCCACATGGCATGGTTTTAGTTACTGGGCCAACAGGCTCGGGTAAAACAACCACACTTTATGGTGCATTAAGTGAGTTAAACCAACAAGAAAGTAAAATTATTACCGTAGAGGATCCGGTTGAGTATCGTATTGGACGTATTAACCAGGTACAAATAAATAATAAAATAGGGCTAAGTTTTGCCAGTATTTTACGGACCGCTCTAAGGCAAGATCCTGACATCATAATGGTTGGCGAAATGCGTGACCAAGAAACCGTAGATATTGGATTAAGGGCCGCTTTAACAGGCCACCTAGTACTATCAACGTTACATACCAATGATGCAATTACCAGCGCTATGCGCTTAATTGATATGGGCGCACCGGCTTACTTAGTGGCAAGTTCACTGCGAGCGATTATTGCTCAGCGATTAGTAAGGCGAGTATGTAATGACTGTAGAGTACCGTACTTGCCAGATCGCCAAGAAATAAGTTGGTTAAAATATTTAGGCGAAGAGATTACAGATGCTCAATTTTCTAAAGGGCAAGGTTGCACAGCATGTAATCACACTGGTTATAAAGGACGTGTAGGTATTTTTGAGTTGCTCGAAATGGATGATGCAATGATGGATGCATTGCGCGCTAACGATACACAAGTCTTTGTAAAGGCTGCTAAAAATAGTGCTAACTTTTCACCACTCTCGGCTATGGCATTAAATTACGCTAAGAAAGGTATTACCTCTTTAGATGAAGTATTTAAAGTGGCTGAATATATCCCAGAAATAGTAGGGGATATTGATGCAACTATATAGCTATAAAGCGAAAGACAGCAAAGGTGTATTGGTAAAAGGCCAATTAGAAGCGAGTAACCAAGCTGGCGTAGCTGATAGTTTAATGAAGCGTCAATTTATACCAATATCAATTTCTTTAGTTGAAACAAAAAATAATATTAAAATTTTTGATAATTTATTTGTCGAAAAAATAACGCTAGACGACATGATTATGTTTTCTAGACAAATGTATTCGCTACTAAAAGCGGGTATTCCAATTATACGAGCAATGATTGGATTGGCAGATACAACACAAAATAAAGAATTTAAAAATGTATTGATGGAAGTTACCAGGCAACTTGAGCAAGGCCGCGACTTATCCAGTGCAATGGCAATTCATAACGAGGTATTTAGCCGCTTAACTGTGTCAATGGTAATGGTTGGTGAAGGTTCTGGCCGATTAGAAGATGCATTTTATCAACTCGCTATTTACTTTGAAAAAGAACAGGAAACTCGCAAACGTATCAAAGCAGCTATGCGCTACCCTACTTTTGTTATTTTGGCTCTTGTAGCAGCTATGGTCATTTTAAATATTTTTGTAATTCCTACCTTTGCGAGCATGTTTACCAAATTCGATGCCGAATTGCCGTTAATGACTCAAATATTAATTGGTACTAGCAGCTTTTTTGTTAATTACTGGTGGTTATTGTTGGTAATGGGTATTGGAGCGGTATTTGCGTGGAAGCGTTATTTAAATACAGAACCAGGACGTTTTAAGTGGGATCAATATAAATTAAAAATTCCATTTATTGGAGATATTTTAAAACGCACATTGCTTGCGCGCTACAGCCAAAGTCTAGCTATGGTATTGCGCTCTGGCGTACCTATGACCACGGGGTTATCGCTAACAGCGCATGCCGTAGATAATAGCTATATGGAAAAAGCGATTATTACTATGCGCCAAGATATAGAAAAAGGCGATAGCTTACTTAGAGCCTCAAAAAGTTCTGAGCTGTTTTCTCAGCTTGTATTACAAATGGTCGCTGTAGGTGAAGAAACCGGTCGGGTTGATGAGTTACTTCAAGAAGCCGCTGATTATTATGAGCGTGAAGTTGATTATGACTTACGAAGCTTAACTGCAAAAATAGAACCTATTTTAACTGTGTTTGTTGCCATTATGGTGCTGATTTTAGCATTGGGTATTTTTATGCCTATGTGGAACATGATGTCGGCAATTAAAGGGAATTAAGGTGAGCACAACAATAGCTTACTCAAAAGGTTTCTCATTATTTGAGTTAGTTATTGTTGTTATTTTACTGGCAGTAATTTTGAGCTTTGCTATACCTCAATATATAGGTATTAAAAATCAAGCGCATAATGCAAGCGCAGATGCTATCGCAGGTGGTTTTTCATCGGCTGTTGGCATGGTTAGAGGTCAATGGGAGTTAGAAGGGAGACCAAATAGCAAGTCAAATATAACATTCGTTAATTATGGAGGAGTGATAGTTGCTGTTGATGGATCGTTAGGTACACCAACGGGTGATGGAACAGAAAAAAAAGATACTCGCGCAGAGTCTATAAATGCTCATAAATGCCGCCAAGTATTAAATGTAATTTTACAAGATGCACCAAGCAGTACCTTAAGTAGTGAAATATCGATAATAAAAAGTGTAAGTTTTTTAGTTAGGTACAATGCAGAAAGTACGCAATGCGTCTATTATTTAACTCATACCATTGATATTAAAAGTATACCAACCAATAAGGGTGAAATATCAGGTTTAACAGGTTTTTCATACTTTGCTAAAACAGGCAAAGTAAAAATATTTAAAAATTAAGTAATTAAAAAGAGGCTTATTTATGAAAACGCAATCGTTAAAAAGTTTACCAATGAATAAACAAGCAGGTTTTACACTTGTTGAATTGATCATCGTAATTGTTATTTTAGGCATTTTAGCCGTTACTGCAGCCCCTCGTTTTTTAAACTTGCAAGGTGATGCGAATGCTTCAACACTTGAAGGCTTACAAGGGTCGATTCGCAGTGGTATGAATATTGTAAATGGTAAGTCTATTATTGCTAGTGATCACAAAAAGGCAACGGCTACAGTTACTGTAGATACTGGTGTACCAGTACCTACTGTTTATGGTTACCCAGCAGCAACACTTGCTGCATTTGAAGCATTTTTAGATGTTAGCTTTGCTCCATCTACAGCACCAGACACAGATGACTTTAATATTGATGCGACAACAGCAGGAACAGTTATTATATACCCTAATAGTTACATTGCTGATGATGAGTGCAGAATTGAATACATACAAGCAACTGCAACTACAGGGCCTGTTGTAGTAACGGCTCCTACAATTAATATTTTTACTGATGAATGTTAATTAATATTAAATGATAAGCAGTAGTAAGCAACGATTGCGTGGCTTCACACTCATTGAGTTAATTATTACTCTAGTGATATTGGGAATACTGTCGGTAACGGCAGTTCCCAAATTTCTGGGCAGCTCAACAGAAGATGCATACTCATATCGAGACCGTACTTTAAATGCACTTAGAACAGTGCAGTTACGTGCAATGCAAAATACAGCGACAACAAGTTGCCATACTCTTTATATAACCTCCACACTTATTGCTCCCCCCACACCTGATACATGTATTGGTGGCGCTGATACTAATAACACCGATCATTTAGTGGTTCAAATAGAAACGCAAAGAAGTGACATAACATTTAGCGCTTTAGATAGTAACGCGAATATATTTACCCAAATTAGTTTTGATCCTTTAGGTAAATCAAATCAAACCTGTACTTCGCAATGTCGAATAGATGTTGGATTAGCTGGCGTATGCATCAGTGGTGAAGGGCTTATCTATGCGTGCCCTTAGAGTGAAAGGTTTTACTTTAATAGAGCTTATTATTGGCATAGTCATGTTTGCTATTGCGCTTAGCATTATTACCGCTTTAATAGCCCCACAAGCCAAAAAAAGTGCAGAGCCAATTATTGCTTTAAGGGCCTCTGAATTTGGTCAATCATTAATGAACGAAATTCAAAGCAAGTCGTTTGATGAGCACAGCGATAGAAGCGCTCCTTTTAGACGTTGCGGAGAAACAGCTTTAGGTGCAGAGCCCTGTACAGCAGCAGGCGATTTAGGCACCGACTCAGAATCTCGAACTAGTTATAACGATGTAGATGACTATATTGCACTTTCTAACCAACCTATTACAAATAGTTTAGGTGAGGTGTTAAGTCAGTACAGCGGCTTTAATTTAGTTGTTACCGTTGAGTACGATAGCGACTTTAACGAATCGACCATCAACGATGGCACAACCTTTAAGCGCATTACTATTGAAGTAACATCACCTTTAGGCGAGGTTTACGGCTTTAGTGCATATAAAGGGAATTACTAATGCAAAGAGCTAAATACCAAAATGCGTTTACACTTATAGAATTGTTACTTGTCATGGTTATTATTGGTATTTTAGCCGTAAGTGCATTTTCATTTATTGGTGCTGGGGTCAGTATTTACTCACAAGGTGTTGAACGCCAAGAAGCAGTAGCTCAGGCCCGCTTTTTAATAACGCGACTTAGTAAAGAACTTCGCCACGCTACACCAAATTCATTAAGGCTCTCTTGCGATAACAGCACTAGCGGAGCATGTAGTGCTCAGCAGTGCTTAGAATTTACGCCGTTTTTATCAGCGACTCACTATACAAATTACCTACCTACTGCAGCGCCTTTTAATGTTAGCGCTGTTGATTTTGAACTTAATAATTTAACGCAGCCGCAAGCTGGAGATTGGGCAACTATTTACCCATTAAGCAGTGCTGATATATACGATGAAAACAATAATAGGCGTTTGCAAGTATCAGCATTTAACAGTTCAGCGAGCGAAATTGATGAGTGGCAATTTAGTAAAGCATTTGCCCAAGAGTCGCCGAGTAAACGCCTTTATTTACTTTCAGGACCTGTAAGTTTTTGCGTTGAAGGGCAATATTTATATAGATATACCAATTACGGTTTTACTGTTAATCAATTAGATGCCGTGAGCTTACAAATAAGCAGTGGTGTTAAACGTGATTTATTAGGTATTTACATTGCCAATAATTTAGCGAGCGATTTATTTTTTACTCTTGATTCACTCTCTCTACAAAGAAACGCTGTGCTTAATGTGAATGCGCAAATGCAATTTAACGATACTGAAGTAATGAACTTTAACCATGAGGTACATATTCCTAATGTACCTTAAAAAAAATCCTCACGGAAAAGCCTTACCCAGTAAACAAAAAGGGAACTTAATAATTGTTTCTTTGGTAATTATTGTTGCTTTATTAGCACTAGGATTAGCATTAGTTAAAGTGCTTTCTGGTGCATCTCAACAAAATACGATTGAGTATTATGGGGCTCGCGCTTTTATGGCAGCACAAAGCGGCCTAGAAAGTGGTTTAACGCAACTATTTCCAACAAATAGCTCAGTTCAAAGCTGTACATCAGTTACTACTGATTTAACCTTCCAAACTGCATATTTAGCTAACTGTAAGGTAGTGGTGAGTTGCGATGAATATATAGACTTACCTGATAGCAGTACAACAAACGGGCTTGTGAATATATATTACTTACAAAGCAGTGCAACGTGCGCCGCAATTGATTGCCCTGCAGGGAGTAGCTGCAGAAAAGATTATTGGCAAACACAAAGAACGCTCAGTGTGGAGGCTAAAACTTTACCATGATGAAAAACGCATTGGTCATTATATTTTTTAGCTGCGTGTTACTTTGTAATTACGCAAATGCAGTGCCTCCAAAAATCGAGGGCCGTTATATAGAACTGCAAGATACATATACATCGCCTGTTTGGACAAAAGTTAATTTTCAACAGCAATATATAACGCCTCCTGCTGTTTTTATGCTCTCAACAAACCAAGGCGGAAACCCTGCAATAATAAGAATACGTAATATAACCACAACTAGCTTTGAGGCCTTACCGCTTGAACCTTCAGGAGAGGATGGTGGACATATTAGTATGGGGGCGCACTATTTAGCTGTTGAGTATGGTGTGCATCAATTTCCAGACGGCACAATTATGGAAGTAGGTAATACTGATCTATTGCTCGAATTACAGTATGGCTCTAAGTCTGGTTTTGCTCCACTAACACCTAAAGGCTATAAGCCTTTAACATTTGCTGAACCGTTTACTCAAAGGCCAAACTTTTTTCATTCGTTACAAACACTCAATAGCATAGACAGCAATCCACCAACGCAAGCATTAATACCATTTTTAACAGTTGCAGTTGAAAGTAATTCTCTATCTGCCAGCGGCGTTAATATTGCTTTAGAAGCATCTGAAACAGCACTTGGGCTCATAAAAACCGAAACTGTTGCCTATATGGCTGTAGAGCCCGGAAGTAACCGCACATTTTCTGATGATAATGGCGTTGAGGTATCGTGGGAAACTTTTTTCACAGGCTTTGAAGTTGACGGCTGGAGCAATGGCTGTAATTACTTTAGTTTTACTAATAACTTTAGTGTGGCTCCGTTAGTTGTAGCAAGTAAAAACTCACGCCAAGAAGATGATGGCGGGTGGCTACGCAGCTGTAACCTAAGGACCGACAGGTTAGGGCTAGTTGTTGACGAAGATCGTGATGGCGATAACGAGCGCCGTCACGTAAACGAGGAAGCATCAATACTCGCCATGACCAGTACCTTTGTATTTAATGGTGATATTTTAGATTGTGATACGTTATTCCCGGGCGCTATTTCTACTTATAACAATGGTGAAGTGCAGCTAGTGCAGGGAGTAGAAATAACCGATGGTAATGCGCAGTTTGTCACCACCACAAGTTTAATTTCTACAGCGCTGACAAGCCCTCCTTTGTGTAATGGTCAGGCGTGTGTTGCTGGTGGTTATAATTCTTTAGAACCGAATCAAGCGGCGCAGGTGCCAACGGTTACAAATGATGGTAGCTCAACAGGACCCGTACCTACTTCTTTAGCTGGCGACTATTATTACGATGAGTTGCAGTTAAGTATGCTGGAAACAGAGTACAGAGTAACAGCGCCTACACGTATTTTTTTAAAAGACACAACCTCACTTCTATCAACTTCATTTTTGAATATAGGTAAAACAAATATAGTAGTAGAAACTGGCGCGTACTTGGCTATTTATGTGGATGGTGCGGTTGCTATTGCAGCCGATGCAAATATTGCGGGCTATATTGTTGCAACTGGAGAGGTAAGAATTGCTCAAAATGTAACGTATCAGGGATCAATTACATCGGCTACTCAAATTATTACCGAAGGGAGCTCAACGTTTGACGCTCTACCAGTACCCGAAAGTATCCCTGGTTTTTGTGGTATTTATACACCAGAAACACTGGATCATTATCGTTTAACAATAAGCGATAACAAAGGTCTAACGTGTGAAGCTAAAGAAATGACACTAACAGCCTGCGCTAATGATGCCTGCGATTTATTATTTGCGGAACCCTCTAGTTTAAACCTTTCTCCAGATAATAGTGGTCAGCAAAGTTGGGTTACGGGGGAGAATATTAATTTTACAGGATCAGCGGTTGTCGAATTTGCTAAACGCACCACAGGCAGTGTTACATTTGGATATAACACTGCTGACCCTTCTGCACCTCTTCGTTGTTATATCGGTGGTAATAATGTTGGTTTGAGTGGCTGTAAAGTTACGTTTTCTGATGCTGGATTTATTTTTAATAATGATACAGATGGAAATACTACAATTCCTACTCAGTTATCAGCAAAGCCTTCAAATACTGGATTTAATGCAAAAGCGCTATCTATTCAAGCGGTAAAAACAAATACCACTACGGGCGTATGCGAAGCTGCATTTCCCGCTGGTGGCGATGTAAGCTTAGATTTATCGTATACATGCAGTGCTGGTGCAAGTTGCTCTGATACGGTTTCACTTAGTAACAACAATAATACCTTTGCGGTCGAGCAAGCCTCTAAATCATTCATACTTAACTTTGATAGTGAGTCTAAAGCCCCGATTGTTATAAATTACCCCGATGCAGGAAAGTTGAGTTTAAATGTAAATACCAATTTAATTTTAGACCCACTAACTAATTTATCAGTAAATTTAACGGGTAGTTCAAATGAATATGTCGTAAAACCATTTGGATTAGCCATGGAGGTAGCAAGTGATGGTTATGCAGCAGACGCTAATGGGAGCTTATTTAGATTAACGGGCGAAGCATTCGATTTAAAAATGAATGCGGTGCAGTGGCAAACAGGGCAAGACACTAACAACGATGGTTTCCCAGACAACTACAGCAATATTACAAATAACAACATAGCTAAGCATTTTATTACAGAGCAACCGCTTGTAGAGGCATTACTTAAAGCGCCTACGCCAGGCATTCAAGGTACGCTTGAAGCGATGAGTACTGTTGCGTTTAGTGATACAGGTAGTTTGAGTGAATCTATATCGCAATATAATTACGACCAAGTTGGCATCATTGATTTAACAGCAGGCCTTCAAGATGCCGATTATTTTGGTGCGGGAGATGTAAAAGGTGAGCTATATAACGTTGGTCGTTTTGCACCTTCGCAGTTTCAGGTAGTGGGGGTTCAAGCCGCCGCGCAATGCACGCAATACGGCAGTAATTTAACTTATCTTGATCAACCTTTTGAACTTGGCTTTACAGTACAAGCACAAAATCAAAATGGTGAGCTAATGGCTAATTATAAAGAGGGCTTTGATAAGTCCAGTGTAGACGTTAATGCCGAAAATAATGAAGTAGGTAACTATGTACCTGCAACTAATTTTACTAGTCGCTTAGTAAACCTAGGAAATAACAACTGGGGAGATATAAGCGACGGCCAATGGCAAATGAGCCAACTCAACACGACACTTAAAAGATTAGGTGTAGGGCAAGCAGACGGACCGTTCGCTATGGTGAGCTTAATGGCAACGCTTTCTGACATAGAAGGGGCAACACTTATTGATGCAAATGATAAACCTAATACACAAACTGCATGCTCGGGTGGTTGTAATAGCGTACGACTAAATGCATTGCCAATAGAGTTTAGGTTTGGACGTTTAGTCCTTGGCAATAACGCAGGCTCCGATCTCGACCCTTTACTTATTCCTATGCAGGCTCAGTATTACAACGGCAGTGGATTTGTAAATAACGCTGAAGATAACTGTAGTGTATTTGATCATACCCAAATTACTCAAATATCACCTAGCAGCCCACAATTAACCTATAAATATGGGACTGGTGTATCTGGCCAGCTAGAAGCGGGAGTATATCCGCCAGATAACGGTATTTATGCACAGCCAAATGGTTTGGGTGAATTTACCTTAGAATATAATGCTTATGATTGGTTAAAGTGGGATTGGCAGGGCGATGGAACACAGCTTGATCCTCGTACTATTTTACAATTTGGACGCTTTAGAGGAAATGATCGGGTTATTTACTGGCGTGAAACACGCGAATAGTTGTAAACTAATATAATAATTGAACAAAGCTTGTGTTTTGTGCTGCAAGTACATAGCATAAGGCTTTAATTATAAAAAATAATAACGACCAAATAATTGCCGCTTTTTGGGACTGGAATATATGCGAATTACTCCTTTATCTCTGTTAATTTCAGCTAGTTTGTTAGCTAGTAGTGCATTTGCACAAGACACAGCTACAGTGACTGGAATTGACTCAGAGATTAGTGTTAAACAGACAGAATACGATAACTCGACAAGAATACTTGAAAAACATCTTAAAGAAGAAAGTCAGTTACAAAATCAATTAGAGCTACTTCGTTCTCGTTCTACAGAGCTAGATAAAGAAAAAAACCAAGCGCTCGATGCGATGAACGAAATGTACCGTCGTTTAATTGACGATCCCACTATTAATATTAGTGCGGCTCAATCACGCTATCAAAAAGCGGTGATTGATCATAAGCAAAATAAAGATGATATTTCTATGCAGTTGGCGGCAATTGCATCCCACCGTAAAGATATAGAACAAATTCGTGTTGCTAAGCATACGCTTTTAAATACATTAGAAAGTTTAAAAGAACAGTTAACTACAGCCCGCGTAGAGCGTTTACGTAACGAATTTACACGTGAAGGTACGCTTGAGGTTAACCACACTATTAACTGTAAGCGAACAGAAACGCTAGCAGCATGTGAGCAACGCGGTCAGCAAATGGGTCTACAAAAAGCAACTAAACGCTTTGTTGATCAAATTTTTGCAAATCTAACAGAAGAGCGCATTGTTGAGCCAAAACGCAATTTGGCGGGCGCTCAAGTACAAATATTAAGTAGCCATGTAGTTAACAGTGCATTTAGCGGTCAAGGTAATTACAACGTTAACTTAAGTGTAACTATGCGCGGCGAAGTTAATAGCAGCCGTTTATGTAGCTTATTAAGCATAGATAACCGCTATTGTTCTGAGTACGGCACGCCACTTACGGCTGCTTATCAACCAGCGTATAACAATACATTTACCGATAGTCAGTTAACATTCAGTAATAGCGCGGATAATAGCAACACGGTGTCGGTTTCTCGTTTAAATGAGCAGCCAGTACGTGATTATTCAGTTAAACCTGCATCGGTGAAAAAAGATTACCCTTCTATCCTTAATAAGAAGAAGGATCAATCGGTAGAGCTAACATTACGATCAAACGTATACGACGATGAAGTGTTTATCGATGGTGTAAGCTTTGGCTCAACACGCTTGATTACACGTTTACCGCCGGGCATTCATAACATTGAAATACGTAAACTTGGTTATAAACCTTATCAAGCACGTGTTGATTTGAATAAAGCGCAAACAATTAATGCAAATTTAGTAAAAAAGCCTAAGTCGATTGCTGCACCGACCTATACTCGAGAGCAACCAGAAGTAACAACACGCCAGGTTAGTGAAAACGTTAATGTATTAAATGCAAACGTTGAAACGCCGGTTGTCGTTATTCCTGCAGGCAAATTTAAAATGGGCGATATTAACGGCAATGGTTTAGCTAATGAACGTCCAGTAATTGAAAAAGTAATAGCAAATTCTTTCGCTATGCAAAGTAAAGAAGTAACCGTGGGTGCCTACGAAAAGTTTGTAGCAAATACAGGTTATAAAACTCAAGCGGAAAAAAATAAAGGGTGTGCGTATTATTTAAATGGCGAACCAGTATGGGAAGCAAATTTAAATTGGCGTAATCCTGGTTTTGAGCAAGGCAGTGACTTTCCTGCTGTATGTTTAACTTATAACGATGCAAAAGCTTACGCTGAGTGGTTATCTGGTCAAACAGGACAGCAATTTCGTTTACCTAACGAAGTTGAGTGGGAATACGCAGCACGCGCAGGAACTGAAACAGAATACCCTTGGGGTAACGAAATTGGTAAAAACCTAGCTAACTGTGGTTGGTGTGGTAGTGAATGGTCAAACAGACGTGCATCACCAGTAGGTTCTTTTTCTCCAAATGCATTTGGATTATACGATACCGTAGGCAATGTATGGGAATGGACCGATAAAGAATCAGGTGAGTCTGATGTAGCAGTAAGAGGCGGAGCGTGGAACTTTGCACCAAGCCTTGCTCGTGCATCTACGCGTTTAATTTTAGCGCCTGATTTTAGATCTAACTACATTGGTTTTCGCTTAGTTCGCGAACGATAAAACTCAATTAAGGAAGCTTTGCTTCCTTTTTTCACAAATTCACAAAGGCGCTGCGCTTTATATTGCTCATATAGTTGAGCATGTTAAAGTGAGGCAGCTAATATAAGAACGTATTTCAAAGGTCATCCAGCCTCATGTTTAAAAAACTCCGTGGTATTTTTTCTAACGATCTATCGATCGACTTGGGTACAGCCAATACCCTAATTTATGTAAAAGACGAAGGCATTGTATTAAATGAACCTTCTGTTGTTGCTATCCGCCAAGAGCGTGCTGGTGGACCTAAAAGTGTTGCATCTGTAGGTACAGAAGCAAAGCTTATGTTAGGTCGTACACCGGGTAATATAAAAGCGATTCGTCCAATGAAAGACGGTGTTATTGCTGACTTTTTTGTAACAGAAAAAATGTTACAACACTTCATTAAACAAGTGCACAACAATAACTTTATGCGTCCAAGTCCGCGTGTACTAATTTGTGTACCGTGTGGTGCTACTCAAGTAGAAAAACGTGCAATACGTGAATCTGCAATGGGTGCAGGTGCTCGTGAAGTTTACTTAATTGAAGAACCAATGGCAGCAGCTATTGGCGCAGGCTTACCAGTATCAGAAGCAACAGGCTCTATGGTTGTTGATATTGGTGGTGGTACAACTGAAGTTGCTATTATTTCACTTAACGGCGTTGTTTACTCATCATCTGTTCGTATTGGTGGTGATAAGTTTGACGAAGCTATCATTAATTATGTACGCCGTAACTTTGGTAGCTTAATTGGTGAAGCGACAGCTGAAAATATTAAGCATCAAATTGGCTCTGCGTTTAAAACTGATGAGCCAATCGAAATTGAAGTGCGCGGTCGTAACCTTGCTGAAGGTGTTCCGCGTTCATTCACACTTAACTCACACGAAATCCTAGAAGCTCTACAAGAGCCATTAATGGGTATTGTGAGTGCAGTAATGGTTGCGCTTGAGCAATCACCACCAGAGCTGGCATCAGATATTTCTGCACACGGTATGGTACTTACTGGCGGTGGCGCATTGTTAAAAGATTTAGACCGTTTATTAATGGAAGAAACGGGTATTCCGGTTGTTGTTGCTGATGATCCACTTACATGTGTTGCACGTGGTGGTGGTAAAGCATTGGAAATGATTGATGTTCATGGTGGTGACGTTTTTAGTTACGACTAATGAAATTAATGTTTGGACGCACAGTCTCTTTGCAACTGCGACTTTTTGTCGCAGTGCTTTTGAGTATCGCACTCATTGTTGGAGACAGATATACGCAAGGTGGTACCGTTGTTCGTACCAGCCTCAATACCTTAGTTAGCCCACTAATTTATGTTGCTAATTTACCCTACGAATTATTTAGCTTAAGTGCTAAAAGCCTGCATACGCGAGAGCAACTTCTTACTGAAAACGAAGCGCTGAAAAAAAAGCAAATGCTACAAAGCGAGCAACTTCAGCAGTATCAATTTCTAGCCAGAGAAAATCAAAAACTACGCGCCTTATTAGGCTCATCTGCAAAACAATCAAATCGTAAAATTATTGCTCAAGTACTTTCTGTGCATTCAAATCCGTATAGCCATCAAGTTGTTATAAATCGTGGTACCACCGATGGACTTAGTGAAAGCCAAGCCGTAATTGATGAGATGGGTGTAGTGGGGCAATTAACTAAAGTAGGGTCAACTACGTCACGCGTATTACTCATGACCGACACTACGCATGCCACACCTGTGCGTATACTGCGTAACGATGTACGAACGGTTGTTGAGGGCATAGGTAAAATTAACGTCGTTAAGCTCTCTCACGTTCCACACAGCTTAGATGTGCGAATTGGCGATGTACTTGTTACATCAGGATTAGGTGGCACATTCCCTGAGGGATACCCGGTGGCTGTAGTAACCGAAATAAACCGTGATGAAGGCCGCCCGTTTGCACAAGTTTTTGCAGAACCTATTGCGCAATTAGATCGCATTCGTTTGCTGGTTATTTTATGGCGTAATCAACAGGAGCAAATCAGCGATGATTAACCGTTATTCATTGTTAATTGCGCTAAGCATCTTTTTTGCGTTAATAATGGCATTAATGCCGCTCCCTTTTTCGTTTGAACCATTTAGACCTGACTGGGTTTTACTTGTACTTATGTATTGGTCGTTGGCAGTACCGCATCGTTTAAATATTGGTACTGCTTGGGTTGTTGGTTTATTAATAGATTTAGCATCTGGCTCACCGCTAGGTGTGAACTCGCTTACATTTTCAATATGTATATTTGTAACCGCGAGCAACTTTCAAAAAATTCGTAACTTTTCGCTTTGGCAACAAAGCTTATTAATTGGTTTGTTTTTAACGCTGTATCATTTAATGCAGTTTTGGCTAAATCACTTTTTGTTAGGGGTTTACTTTAATCCACAGTATTTATGGCCAGTAGCAACCGGAATGGTTAGTTGGTTTTGGGTGTTTTTACTACTTCGTAAATATCGCAGACATTTTAGGATCAGGTAATGACTACCGCAGTATATTTGGCATCAGCCTCTCCCCGTCGTAAAGAGTTATTAAGCCAATTAGGTGTCGAATTTACACAATTTAGTGTTGATGCAGATGAAAGCCCACTTCCAAACGAGCAACCTAGAGCACTTGTTGAGCGTTTAGCTCGCTTGAAAGCCCAAAGCGGTGTAGAGCTTGGATATACCGATCGCCCTGTACTTGGTAGTGATACCGTAGTTGTTATCGATAACGAGTCATTGGGTAAACCTCGTGATAAAAACGATTTTATACACACATTAAAACGTTTATCAGGTAACACACATCAAGTACTTACCGCAGTAGCATTTGCGACGCAAAATGATGTGCTTAGCTGTGTTGTAAGCACAGATGTCACCTTTAAAACTTTAACTGATGAAGAAATAAATACCTACTGGGATTCTAATGAGCCACAAGATAAAGCCGGTGGCTACGGTATCCAAGGTTTAGGTGGTCGCTTTGTAACTCACATTGCGGGTAGCTATTTTTCTGTTGTAGGCTTACCTTTATATGAAACCGAACAATTATTAAAAACATTCTTAAGAAGGTAACATGAGTACAGAATTACTGATCAATGTCACACCGAGCGAAAGCCGTGTTGCCCTAATAGAAAACGGTGTACTGCAAGAAATACAGCTAGAGCGAATTGGTAATCTAGGTATTGTAGGCAATATTTACCTAGGAAAAATAAGCCGTGTACTTCCGGGTATGCAGGCTGCTTTTGTTGATATCGGCCTTGAAAAAGCGGCATTTTTACATGCATCCGATATTGTAAATAGTGCCTCTATTGTTGAAGGCGTAGACGACGTACCAATAAAAAAAGTACAAGATATTAGAGAGTTAGTTCGTCAAGGCCAATACATTATGGTGCAAGTGGTAAAAGATCCGCTAGGCACTAAAGGCGCAAGGCTCACCACTGATATAACTATTCCTTCTCGCTATTTAGTGTTTATGCCTGATGCGACCCATGTAGGGGTTAGTCAGCGTATTGAAACTGAAGAAGAGCGCTCACGTCTTAAAAAAATAGTCGCAGAATATGGCGATGAAAATGGCAGCTTTATCGTACGTACAGCTGCCGAAGGTGCTAGCGAAGCTGAATTACGACACGATGCCGGTTTTTTAAGAAAACTGTGGGAAAAAATTACAGCTCGTCGCAAAAAAACCAGTAAAGCCAGTATTCTACACGAAGATTTAACGCTTGCCTTTAGAACCCTACGTGACTATGTAGGCGAAGATATGGAGCGCATTCGCGTTGACTCTAAACTTACTCATGAAGAGCTAAAGTTATTTACTGAAGAGTTTGTTCCACAACTTTCTCAAGTGCTTGAATACTACCCAGGTGAGCGACCTATATTTGATTTGTTTGACGTTGAAAACGAAATTCAAAAAGCACTACATCGTAAAGTTACGCTAAAATCGGGTGGTTATATAATTATTGACCAAACAGAAGCGATGACGACTGTTGATGTTAATACTGGCGCATTTGTAGGGCATCGTAATTTAGAAGAAACCATTTTTAATACTAACGTAGAAGCAACCTCTGCAATTGCCCGCCAGCTCAGGCTGCGTAACTTAGGTGGTATTATCATTATCGACTTTATCGATATGGTAAGTGAGGATCATAAAAGGCGGGTGCTTCATTCACTTGAATCAGCCCTTGCAAAAGATCGCACTAAAACGAATATTAATGGGCTTTCAGCGCTTGGCCTTGTTGAAATGACGCGTAAACGTACACGCGAAAGCTTAGAGCATATTTTATGTGATGTATGCCCTGCATGCTCCGGTCGTGGTTCACAAAAAACAGTTGAAACGGTTTGCTATGAAATACTACGTGAAATAGTGCGTGTTAACCGAGCATACGCAGCAGACAAGTTTATGGTGTACGCAGCACCTGCTGTAAGTGAGGCCCTACTAAACGATGAGTATCATAACCTTGCTGAGCTTGAACTATTTATTGGTAAGCAAGTCAATATTCAAACCGAGAGCTTATACAGCCAAGAACAGTTTGATGTGGTAATGATGTAATGAAAGCAAAAGCGGTCTGTTTTTTTTGTTTTAGAAAGTTATGGCAGACCTGCGCCATAATTTTGGTATTACTGGCCGTTATTGTTTCAATTTTAAAATATACCCTCCCGTATGCAAACGAGTACAAAGGTGACATAGAAAGCTATTTACACGAAAAGTTTGAAATAAGCTTATCTATCGGTGAAATATCAGCTAGTTGGCAGGGCAGTGGTCCTGCATTAGTGCTAGAAAATTTATCGTTTAAAGATAACGAAACCGCGCCAATATCACTCACCATTGCTAAAACCAGCTTAGAGCTAAACCTATGGGAAAGCTTAAAAGCACTGCAACTTAGATCTAATTATTTTGTTATTAATGGTTTTCATACCAGTGTAAATATCACCAACTTATTTAAAACCGGTGATAACGACGAAGTTTCTTTTGAGCAAAAAGAGCTAATTGAAGAACTGTTTTTGGGTAAAACGGGTCATTTTGCAATAGAAAATTCCAGTATTAACTTTATTTTAGAAGATGGTAAAGAACGTAAATTACTTCTTCAAAACATTGTTTGGCAAAATGAAGATGAGCAGCACCTTGGTAGTGGAAGCCTAGCACTGCCGGGTATTTCGGTCGGAGACTTTGACGCGCGCATAGCACTTACCGGGGATACTCTAGAGCAGGTTGCGGGTGACATCTATGTACAGGCTAATAAGGTCGATGTATCTAACTGGTTAGCGCAATATATAAATACGCAAAAACAACAACTGCATAGCGATATTAATTTACAAGCATGGCTAAAACTAGATAAAGGTTTTGTAAGCGATGTGAAAATGCAGTGGTTACCAAGCTTTGTACGCTGGCAGCGAGAAGAGCAAAGCCACCAAGTTAGTTTGAGTGAAGGTGGATTCCATCTATATCCAGAACAAAATAGCTGGCACTTAAAAAGCACCGGTTTAACATTTAATAGTAACGATAAAGCATGGCCAAGTTTAGAGTTTGAAGCCCAACTAGGGCTGCAAAATAAAGTGTGGCTGCATCAAGTTGATTTTGAATTACTGAGTAACCTAGCCGGGCTAAGTAATTTTAATGCACTTGAACCATTTTTAGAACGCCAACCTAGTGGGCAAATAGATCAAGCTTATTTAAGTTTTTCTAATGCACAGCAATGGCAATTATGGTTTGAGGCTAACAATATTGGCTGGCAAGAATTAAACTCAGTACCCGCCGCACAAGCACTTAGAGTGGATGGTTTGCTGACTCAAAACGCGGGGCGTATTAATTTATTTGGTGAAAGTGGCACATTAGTTACAGGCGAAAGCTTTAGTAACGACATAAATTATAATCAGCTAAATGTAGAGCTAGATTTAGCTAAGCGAGATGATGGCTGGCATATAAGTAGTGACAATATCTGGTTTGATAATGATGAAGTCACTCTTGCTGCAGAATTACAAATTAGTCTAACGGATGATCCTCGATTAGATCTTTACGCAGAAGCATTCGCTCCAGATGCCAATATTGCAGGTCATTACTTCCCATTAAAAGCGATGAGCCCTGAACTTGTTAGCTATTTAAATGGTGCAATTAAAGGCGGAGAAGTATCTAAAGCACAGGTCTTATTTGCAGGGCCTTTGTCTGGTTTCCCATTTACTGATGGTAGTGGTCAGTTTGATGTATTAGCACAAATAGACAATGCAACCTATGAGTTTGACCCTAGTTGGCCTGCGGTCACTAATACTAATGTACAGCTACATTTTGCTAATGAGCGGATGGACATATATAGCCAGCAAGGCAAGTTGGTTAATTTAAATATTGGTAATAGTGTACAGGTGAGCATTGCAGATTTAATGCATGCTGATGAACTTATTGTGCAAATTGATAAAAAAGCAGAGATGGAAAAGTTACATGATTTTTTTGCAGCGACACCTATTGCCAAACCTCTTGCTGAAATTTTTAAAGTTGTACAGGGCAAAGGCGAAGCCGATGCCAGTATTGAGCTTTTAGTAGGCTCTAAGTTTAAAGGCGGAGCCAGTGTTAGCGGCAAAGTTAATTTAAATGACTTGCCAGTATTTATAGCAACGCCAGGCATTGAGCTTAAAAACTTAACTGGCGAGCTTAATTTTAAAAACGACAATATCACACTTAAAAATGCGACTGCGAAGTGGTTGGGCATGCCGCTAAATATTAATTATAGCAGTAAAAGTGATGCTAAAAATTACCAAGCAAACATAGATGTAAACGCCAAAATTGACGCCGATACACTAATCGATAGTGGGCAAGGTATATTAAAAAATTATTTAAGTGGGCAAAGCGATGTTGATATTGGTTTGGTACTTAATTTTACCGAACAAGGCTTTAATTACCGTGCACAGGTAAACTCAGAACTACTTGGCTTAACGAGTAACTTACCCGCACCTTATAATAAAAATAGCGAACAAGCGTGGGCGCTTGATGCAGTAGTTCAAGGTGATGATATTTCTAATCTCATTACAGCAAACGCTAATCAACAATTTTACTTTAATGCTATTTTAGAAAATGGAAAATCACAGTTTAGTAATGTCCATTTTGTGCTCGGAAAACAAGATTTAGGATTAAACCAAAAAGACTTAAGCGTAAATATAAATCTTGAGCAGAGTGAATTAGTGCCTTGGTTTGATCTGATTGATCAAATAATTAAAGCTGGTAAAGCAAACCCAGATCAAGAATCAAAAGGGATTATGCCACCGCTTAATGAGGTGGTCGCAAATATAGGTTTACTTGATGCGAGTAACATCATTTTTAATGATTTTGAAATGCGTTTAGCACCATCAAAAGACGATCTATATCTAAAGCTAAATGCTAAAGAACTTAGAGCTGGGGTTTTTATTCCGACATCACAGCCTAGCCAGCCCATACGAATTAATGCCGATTACTTAAGGCTTAATTTTGCACCGCACAATGAGCAAGCACTTGAAATAACAGATGTACTTCCTGAGAAAGACTTGAGCTGGCTTACTAAAATACCTGCCATTGAGTTTGAATGTAGTGATTGTAAAATTGACCGCTACCAACTTGATAAAGTGAGTGCGTCATTATTAGGTGATGGAGAGCGTTTATCAATATCAGAACTTGTAGTCGATAAAGGCGATCATGTACTGCGCACTAAAGGGCAGTGGCAAAATGGCTTAACAACGTTAAGTGGCGAGCTTAAAAGTGATGATATAGGCGCACTGTTTGGTGAGTTTGATATAACCTCCGCGATTAAAGACTCAAAAGCCGATCTAAATTATGATCTTACTTGGCAAGCAGCACCTTATGATTTTGATGTGAAAAGTTTAAGTGGCGAGATAGCTTGGGATTTAGGAGAAGGTCACTTAACTGAAGTTAGCGATGGCGGGGCACGCGTATTTTCGTTACTGAGCCTTGATTCATTAGTACGCAAGCTGAAACTTGATTTTAGAGATGTGTTTTCAAAGGGCTTTTTTTATAACAGCATGCAAGGCACTATGCAGTTAGAAAACGGTATTGCTTACACTAAAGATACCAAAATGGACGGCGTACCCGCCGATTTAACCATTAAAGGTTATGCAAATTTAAACACGCTTGATATAGATTATGATCTTGCTGTAGCGCCGCAGGTAACCTCGAGTATTCCGGTTATAGTTGCATGGATGGTAAACCCAGTAACAGGGCTTGCTGCCTTAGCAATTGATAAAGTTATTCATTCTGCGCGCGTCATCTCAGAGATCAACTTTAAAGTAACGGGTAAAATGAACGATCCTATTGTTCAAGAACTCGACAGAAAAAGTCGTGAAGTTACGCTTCCTCAAGCTGCGCAAAATCAGCCACAAGCATCAGTCGATTTAAAACTTAAAGATGCACAAGTAACAGTAACGCAATGAACAAAACTGAAATACTAAGCACTCCCACAATAGTTGCCCTGCAAATGTGTTCAGGGCTAAGCCCTGATGACAACATAGCAAGCTTAAAGCGTGCACTTAAAACACTCCCCGCAACAAGACCATTACTTGTTTGTTTGCCTGAGGCTTTTTTAGTGTTTAGTAAAAGTGGTAACGATACGTTACGTGTTGCTAAGCAAGTTGAGCGATACAAACTACAACTTAGTGAATTGTGCCAACACCATAATATTTGGTTAAATGCAGGGACAATGCCTGAGCCATTTAACGAACATAAATATTATGCAGCATCGCACTTATATAATAATCAAGGCGAGCTGGTTGCAACGTATAACAAAATACATTTATTTGATGTAAACGTAGATGATCAAACAGGTAGCTATCGAGAGTCAGATTTTACCCAAGCAGGTAGCGATGTGGTTGTTGTTGATTCTCCCTTTGGTAAAATAGGCTTAACAGTATGTTATGATCTGCGCTTTAGTGGCTTATTCAACGAACTAGTACGCCAAGGCGCCGATATTATTTTAGTACCAAGTGCATTTACAGTCGTCACAGGACAAGCGCATTGGCAGCCATTATTAGCAGCTCGCGCAATAGAAACACAATGTTATGTAGTTGCAGCAGCTCAGTACGGTACACATGAAAATGGCCGACAAACATATGGCCACAGTATTATTATTTCGCCTTGGGGAAGTATCCTGAGTGAATTGCCAACAGGCACCGGTTTTATAAGCTGCAACGCAGATTTAGACCAGTTACAAAAAATTAGACGAGATATGCCCGTGCAGTCTCATCAACGATTTAGAGAGCATTTATTATGAATTCGGTTGAACAGCATTTACTACACGACAGCCAGCTAAATAGAGAAGAGCTCGAAAAAACGCTCGCTTACATACATCAGCATAAAGTGGATTATGCCGATTTATATTTTCAATCAAGCCACCACGAATCATGGGTGCTTGAAGACGGCTTAGTTAAAGAAGGCTCTTATAACGTTGAACGTGGCGTTGGTGTACGTGCTGTAAGCGGCGAAAAAACAGGATTTTCTTACTCTGATGCAATAAATCTTGAAGCACTTAATAAAGCGGCTACAGCGGCTCGTAGCATTGCAGATGCTGGCGAAGATAGAGCGATTAAAGTATTTAGTGATGTTAAAGCTAAAGAGCAATTTGCACCGCATCAGCCAATTTCGAGTATGAGCGACACCGACAAGGTGAGCTTATTACGCGAACTTGAAAACTATATTCGCGAACTAGCACCCGATGCAGAGCAAGTAATTAGTTCAATGTCAGCGGTTTACGAAGAAGTATTAATCGCAGCAAGTGATGGTACGTTTGCGACCGATATTCGCCCGCTTATTCGTTTAAACTGCTCAGTACTGCTTGAAAAAAATGGTCGCCGTGAACGCGGTGGCGCAGGCGGTGGTGCACGTTTAGATTATGGTTACTTTAAAGAACTTGTTGACGGTAAACCGCGTTGGATGGAATTTGCTGAAGAAGCGGTACGACAAGCTAAAGTAAATCTTGAGGCTATTGATGCACCTGCAGGCACGATGGAAGTTGTACTTGGTAATGGTTGGCCTGGCGTGCTTTTACACGAAGCGGTAGGGCACGGACTTGAAGGCGACTTTAACCGCAAAGGCGCGTCTGCGTTTAGTGGTAAAGTAGGCCAAAAAGTAGCATCTGAGCTGTGTACAGTTGTTGATGATGGCACCATGGCCGATCGCCGTGGCTCACTTAATGTAGATGACGAAGGCACACCAGCCGCTTACAACGTTCTTATCGAAAACGGTATTTTAAAAGGCTATATGCAAGATAAGCTAAACGCGCGTTTAATGGGTGTAAGCCCTACCGGTAACGCACGCCGTGAGTCGTATGCACATTTACCAATGCCTCGCATGACTAATACCTACATGTTAGGTGGAGAGCACAGCCAAGCCGATATTATAAGCTCAGTTAAAAAAGGGGTCTTCGCGCCTAACTTTGGCGGCGGACAAGTTGATATAACCTCAGGTAAGTTTGTATTTAGCGCATCAGAAGCGTATTTAATCGAAAATGGTAAAATTACCCAACCAATTAAAGGCGCAACGCTTATTGGTAATGGCCCAGAAGTAATGCAGCAAATATCGATGGTTGGTAACGACTTAGCACTTGATAAAGGTGTTGGTGTGTGTGGTAAAGATGGTCAAAGCGTACCGGTAGGCGTAGGCCAACCAAGCTTAAAAATAGATCAGTTAACAGTGGGCGGTACAGCATAAACAATATGAGCGCGAAGTAAGTTCGCGCTTTTTGTTTTAATGAAGGCGGGGTTTATGCCCCTCCTTCATCCTCTTTATTTTTTTCAGCCTCTTTATACCATAATGCAAAAAAGCACTCTGTTAATTTATGCTCTATCTCAAGCGCTTTTTCTGTAGGACAAAACAAGGTAAAGCTTGCTTTAAATTCACCTAAATCAGTTGTACCAAAGTGAATTACTGGCTCCGGGCCAGATATTTTTGCATCAAGTTTGCGCTCAATCATCGAATTATAACGGCTTGCTACTTCTTGAAACTCTTCGCAGTACAGTTTAGCTTGCTCAGTCAGTGTGTCGTGAATAGGGTACGGATTAAAGCTCTCTCTTCGGACAATAATAAAATGATGTGTAACAAAGCGTTTTACAAAGTTTAAGTTTTTAATAGAGCTGGTAATCAGCTTATTATTAGGTATGTATATCGTTTTTCTAGAAAATTGATAAGTATGTATATCAATTTCATGCATGGTAGTTTTTATCCAATCCGTTTCAGCTACTTCACCAAAGTAATCACCAACTTGTATCCAATCACCGACTCTAAACGGGCGGGTTGTTACGAGGTAAAAAAAGCCTATTACACACTGAATAAACTCACGCGTTGCAAGCACAATCGCCACAGCAAAAGCAGCAATAGAAAGTGCAAAGTTTTGAATTTCGGTAGACCACACAAACAGCAGCGATATCATCATTACAAAATTAATAAAATGCTTAATATTGTGTGCGATGTAACGAATATCTTTTTCTTTTTTTTCTGCGCGATTTTTAGCCAGCTTATCAACAAGTACTTTTAGTACAAATGCAATTGTGATCATTACAATTGAAAGAAGAAACGGATGCAGCAATATATCTTTAGTCATAATATCCAATTAAACGCGAGTTGATAAAAACAGGCTCAGTATATTGATTTATTAAACCAATTAGCAAATTTAGTGCAAAAAAAGTAACCAATAAAAATGGAGAAACGTTATTGAGTTACTTCATCAGTGCAATGTTTGTGATCTTTAGCCATTCTTTTTCGGCATATGAGTACAAGCTCAATGGCTGAAATAAAGATTAGAGTATAGCCAAGCGTTTCTATACCCTCTTCAACAATGTTTTTTACTGCACGTACGTAGTCATCGCCCATTACTGAATGCCAAAATGCGCCTTTGCCCATCATTCGCGAAAATGCGAGTAAAGTAACCATGCCTGATAAGCAAATTCCATAACTAGGAGTGAGGCTATAGGCTTTTAAAGAGTTAAAAATACTTCCTCTGTTTGTTATTAAATAAACAAACACGCCAGCTAAAATTGAATAGACGATACTTTGCCAAGCGCCATCAAAAAAGTATAAGTCGAGGTAGGTATCAAACTCTCTTACAAACATCATTGCCGATAACGCAGCAAGTAATACTGCCGGTATTTTGAGTTGAAAGTTAATTCGCGAAGCATAGAAAAACAAAATACAGCTTAAAAAAGTTAAAACATCTTGCATATGTTCAGTAAGAGTTTCTTCACTGTAAAGTGCATACTGTTTTAATTCAAAGCCTTCAAGTTGAATTAAATGAGCAACACCCGCTAGGCATAATAAATAAATAAAAGATCGCAGTAAAAACATAAATAACCAAGAGAAACTATAAATGCGCGAGATTCTAATTGTAAAAATGCCTTAAAGCCAAAACAAAATTTAAACTTTTAATATTTTTATTGGTCTAAAATTTTTGCTGTTAAAATAATGGCTTAGATATTTATTTAATGTTGAATGGATGTTTTTAATGTGACGTTTTAAGTAGTTTATTTTGCAAAATATAACAAGCATTAAAAAGCCCTTACTATTTACTTAGCAAGGGCTTTTTATAATTGAGAACTTAGAGTTTAGCGCCTAGCGCATCGTTACAAATTCTTCCGAGCCTGTCGGGTGAATAGCCACAACGGCATCAAAATCAGCTTTAGTTGCGCCCATTTTCATGGCAACGGCAAAACCTTGAATCATTTCATCAACCGCAAAACCAATACCATGTAGGCCAACTACTTTTTCGTCTGGGCCGGCACATACAAGTTTCATTTTACAAGGCTGGCGATGTTTAGTTACCGCTGTGTACATAGCCGTAAAACCAGATTGGTAAATTTTAACGTTTTCTTCGCCGTACTGAGAAATAGCTTCTTGCTCAGTCAAACCAATAGTACCAATAGGTGGATGACTAAATACAACAGTAGGGACTAAGCTGTAATCCATTTTTAAATCATCTGGTAGTTCTTTATTAAATAAACGCTCAGATAAAGTACGGCCTGCTTTTACTGCTACCGGTGTAAGTTCAATACCATTTTCGATGATATCGCCAACCGCGTATACATTTTTAGCTGTGGTATTTTGATACTCATCAACTTTTACAAAACCACTGCTGTTTACTTCTACGCCGGCTGCTGCAACGTTAATAGCATTGGTTGTTGGCTCGCGGCCAATGGCCCAAATAACTTGATCAACGTTATGAGTTTTGCCGTTATCTAAATGCAGTGTTACAGAGCCATCATCTTCTTTTACCAATTTATTTGGTACAGATTCTGTATGAAGAGTAGGGCCTTCGGCAGCCATTACTTCAACAAGCGTATCTACAATATATGGGTCAAAACTACGAAGTGGGGCATGCTTACGTACAAATAAATGTGTTTCAGTACCTAAACCATGTAATACACCAGCAAGCTCAACGGCTATGTAGCCTGCGCCAATAACTGCAACGCGCTTAGGTTGCTCTTTTAGCTCAAAGAAGCCATTTGAATCGATACCGTGTTCAGCACCTTCAATATGCGGAATGCTTGGGCGGCCGCCTACTGCAATTAATATATGATCGGCTGTGTAGTGCTCGCCGTTTACTTCAACTGTTTTATTATCTACAAATTTAGCAAAGCCTTTAATTACAGTAACGCCATTGCTAGCAAGGCCACTGTCATAACCTTTATGAATTCGGCCAATGTAGGCTTCACGGCTTTCTACTAGTTTGCTCCAATCAAAGCCTTTAACTTCAACATTAAAGCCGTAATCTGGGGCATATAAATTAATTGCTTCGGCAACCTGAGCACCGTGCCACATTACTTTTTTAGGTACACAGCCCACGTTTACACACGTGCCGCCCATGTGTTTTGCTTCTATAAGTGCTACTTTAGCGCCACGCATTGCCGCTCTATTTGCAGAGGCAATACCACCACTGCCACCACCGATTGCAATATAATCAAAGTGTTGTGTCATTTTATGTCCTTAGGCGTTGAGTTTTATGCGCATTAGCATAACATTAAGTTTTAAAAATAAAGAGTGTTTAGGTGACCTATGTTTAGTAAAAAAACATTCGAATTTCTTGCTCAGCTTGATAAAAACAATAATAGAGACTGGTTTAACGACCATAAATCACAGTATGAGGAATACGTAAGAGAGCCCGCTTTAGATTTCATTAGGCAAATGCAAGCACCACTTGCTGAGGTTTCTAGCCATTTTGTCGCATCAGATAAAAAAGTGGGCGGTAGCTTAATGAGAATCCATAAAGACGCGCGTTTTAGTAAAGATAAAACCCCGTATAAAATTAATGTAGGGATTCAATTTCGCCATTTTATGGGAAAAGACGTACATGCCCCGGGTTTTTACTTTCACTTAGCAAATGACGAATGTTTTGTAGGTGCTGGTATTTGGCGACCAGAATCAAAGGCGCTTAACGCAATTAGAACCTGTATAGATGAAAACCCAAATAGCTATAAAAAAGCAATTTATGATGAGCAATTTAAATCTATATTTGAAATGTCAGGAGAATCGCTAAAACGCCCGCCAAGAGGTTTTGAAAAAGAGCATCCCTTAATAGATGAGCTCAAACGAAAAGACTTTATAGCCATTAGCTCGCTTACTCAAAAACAAGTATGTAGCAATAATTTAGTTGATACGGTACTAGAACGTTATAAAGTGGCCGACTCATTAATGGGTTATTTGTGTTTTGCTCTGGAGCAACCTTATTAAAATTAAACAACTTAAAAGCGGCTGAGTTGTTTTTTTACTTTTAGACCCAATTTAAAACGTAATGCATTAACGCAAAGAGAGTATTTATGAGCAACCCATTAATTGGCCTTGAAGGCTTACCACCATTTTCAAAAATAAAGCCTGAGTACGTAGTACCAGCACTAAAAGACGGTATCGAGCTTTGTCGTAAAGCCATTGATGACGTGTTAGCTAAAGGCTCGTATACGTGGGATGACTTAGTATTACCCCTTGAAGAAGCTGACGATAAATTATCGCGCATGTTCTCCCCTGTATCGCATTTAAATTCAGTAATGAATAACGACGAATTACGTGAAGCTTACGAGCAGTGCTTACCGTTAATATCTGAATATTCAACATTTGTAGGTCAGCACCAAGGTTTATACAACGCGTATAATACGCTTTATAACAGTGACGAATTTAAAACGCTGACTACAGCACAACAAAAAACAATTACTAATGCGCTACGCGATTTTAAATTATCGGGTATTGCTCTGGCGGCAGAGCAGCAAAAACGCTACGGCGAAATTAGCGCGCGTTTATCAGAACTTGCCTCAAAATTTGGCAACAACGTAATGGATGCCACACTTGCTTGGCACAAACATATTACTGATGAGAGCGACTTAGCTGGCTTGCCAGAATCAGCTCTTGCACTTGCAGCCGATACCGCAAAAAGTAAAGAATTAGATGGCTGGTTATTTACACTCGATTTCCCGTCATACTTACCAATAATGGCTTACGCAGATAACCGCGAATTACGCAGAGAAACTTACACCGCGTTTTCTACGCGCGCATCAGATCAAGGCCCTAACGCCGGTGAGTTTGATAACTCTGACATTATGAGTGAGGAGCTTGCGCTTCGTCATGAACTTGCACAGTTACTAGGGTTTAACAGCTACGCTGAAAAGTCACTGGCAACTAAAATGGCCGAAACACCAGAACAAGTATTCTCATTTTTAGAAGACCTAGCGGCTAAATCAAAACCACAAGCAGAGCAAGAAGTGGCCGAGCTAAAAGCGTATGCTGAGCAAAAACACGGTATTTCTGAATTAGAAGCATGGGATTTTGGTTACTACAGCGAAAAGCTTAAGCAAGAAAAGTATGCAATTTCAGACGAAGTACTACGTCCTTACTTCCCAGCAAATAAAGTGCTTAGCGGCTTATTCGAAACCGTTAATCGCTTATTTGGTATTAGCGTAAAAGAAGTTACTGACTTTGATACTTATCACAAAGATGTACGCTTTTTTGAAATTGTAGATAGTAGCAATACTCTACGCGGACGTTTTTATCTCGATTTATACGCACGCGACCACAAACGTGGCGGCGCGTGGATGGATGACTGTATGGGTCGTAAAGTACGCGCTAACGGCGAACTACAAACTCCAGTGGCTTATTTAGTGTGTAACTTTAATAAGGCGGTTGGCGATAAATCGGCACTGTTTACTCATGACGAAGTAACTACTTTATTTCATGAGTTTGGTCATGGTATTCACCACATGCTTACACAAGTTGATGCCGCGCCAGTGGCTGGCATTAATGGTGTAGCGTGGGATGCGGTAGAGCTTCCTAGTCAGTTTTTAGAAAATTGGTGTTATGACGAAGAAGCCCTGAGCTTTATTTCAGGTCATTATGAAACGGGTGAGCCGTTACCTAAAGAGTTACTTGATAAGTTACTTGCTGCTAAAAACTATAACTCAGGCGTACAAATGCTACGTCAAATTGAGTTTTCGTTATTCGATTTTAAAATCCATAACGATTACAAAGTGGGTGAGCAATGCCAAATTCAAGCAGTACTAAACGATGTACGTAGCCGCACATCAATCGTTAAACCGCCTGAGTTTAACCGTTTTCAAAATGGTTTTAGCCATATTTTTGCCGGTGGTTATAGTGCAGGTTACTACTCGTATAAATGGGCTGAAGTACTTTCTGCTGATGCATTTTCTAAATTTGAAGAAGAAGGTATTTTTAACGCTGAAACAGGGCAAGCCTTCATGCAAAATATTTTAGAAAAAGGCGGTAGCGAAGAGCCAATGGAATTATTCAAAAAGTTCCGTGGTCGTGAGCCAAATGTCGACGCGTTACTACGCCATAGCGGTATTGCTGTTTAAAAATTAATATTTAGCACAAACCAAATTAAAGCGCCTATATGGCGCTTTTTTATTATTTTAAAATTATTATCTAATAATTTTTAGTAATTTCATCCTACCGTACTATGCTTTTAGCACACCTAATAAAATGGACTAAGGCATGGCAAAGTTGGTATTGGCAATTGATGACGACAAGTATGTTCATCATATAATTGAAGAGTCTTTAGCAGGGTTTTGTAAAATAATTCATGCAAAAGATGGCGATGAAGGATTAAGGCTAACCAATAAATACAACCCAGATATTATTTTACTCGATATTGAAATGCCAGGTATGTCAGGTTATGACGTATGTAAAACTATAAAGCAAAGTCAAAATACTCAGGATATTCCCGTTATGTTTCTCTCATCTAAAATAGAGCTAAGCGATCGGGTAAAAGGTTATAGCGTCGGCGCATCTGATTACATTACAAAACCTTTTAATGCAGAAGAGTTAATAGCGCGAATAAAGGTACTTTACGAATATAGGCAAAAATGCGCAAAACTAAAATTGGATATAGTAAAAGCGAATAAAACAGCTGAAATGGCAATGACAGAGTCAGGCGATATGGGGCGTATAATGCGCTACGTTGGACAAAGTTATCACGCTAATAACTTTCAATCGTTGAGTGAATACTTTTTTACCTTTTTTGCTCCTTTAAATTTAGATGTTGTGGTGGTGTTTTGGTATCAAGGAAAAGGTATTTTTTACAGCCAGCAAAGTGGTGTTTGCCCGTTAGAACAAGAGCTGCTTGAGCAACATCGAAATGCTCAACGATTTGTTGATATTGGTAGCAGCACTATCATTAATTATCCCAAAGTGTCCCTTTTGATAAAAAATATGCCAGTTGATAACGATGCTTTGTATGGGCGCTACAAAGATCTGTTCCCGCATATATTAGAAGTAACCAACGAGAAGGTTGTTACCATGGAAAGAAGCGAAAGCAGTTATGAGCAGGCAGCTCAAATAAGTACAGCCCTTCAAGATATTGTTAAGCAGTTAACTACTCAAAATGTAGAGCAAAACAAAAGTACTAAAGAGTTTATAGAGCAGCTACATGAACTTGACTGCGCTATTAAGCTACAACAAACACAAGCAAATCCTGCGGATCTCACTTTATATATATCTCAATTGGATCAAACAATGCAGTTATTTGTATCGGCTAATAGTGATTTAGCCTTTATCAAATATCAGCTTAAACAAGTTGCCGAAAGCCGCAATGAACTTATATCTAATTTACGTACTAAAGCGGAAGCCGCAAAGGTCAATACGAATCATCATAGTGATATAGAGCTATTTTAGTGCTTTAAAGTAAAGCGGTTGATATACTACAGGCGTATTTTATCGTCGGAGTTTATTGTGGTTATTCAGTGTGCTTTTAAAGAGTTACGCCCTTATTTAAATGAATTAGAAACACGCTTTGGTTTAGCCCAATGGGCGCAAAATTGCAGTGGCTTTAGCTTACATTACGATGATAAAGGGTTAAGTCTATTTAAAACCGACGAGCCTAAACTAGGTGCAATTAACGTTGATTTTGTAACCGGTGCTGCCGCCCATAGGCGCAAGTTTGGCGGTGGTAAAGGGCAAGCAATTGCCAAAGCGGTGGGTTTAAATAAAGGCGCAACGCCTGTTGTACTTGATGCTACCGCTGGTTTAGGGCGAGATGGTTTTGTACTTGCCTCGCTAGGGTGCAAAGTTATATTACATGAACGTCACCCGGTTGTAGCTGCACTTTTATACGATGGTTTAAAGCGAGCCTATAGCGATATTGAAATTGGTTTGTGGATGAAAGAAAACATGAGCCTAATATTTGGCTCAAGCCATACTTTACTCTCTCAATGCGAAAGCATGCCTGATGTTGTTTATCTAGATCCCATGTTCCCGCATCGCGAAAAATCAGCATTAGTTAAAAAAGAAATGCGCGTATTCCAAGAGCTTGTTGGTGCAGACAACGACGCTGACGACCTACTTGATTTTGCCTACCCACTTGCCAGTAAGCGTGTCGTTGTAAAACGCCCCGATTACGCTCCATTCTTAAACGAAAAAACCCCAAGTATGCAGATCAAAACCAAAAAGAACCGTTTTGATGTCTATGTAAAGGCGGCAATGATTTAAGCATCAAAACAAATCGGCGTTATATCCCTAGAATTTATCCATGTAAGAATCGTTATATTGGGTTTGATCATAGGATCTAGCCTTTTGAATCTAGGATCTTATTACATTTTCATGTTAGAATTTGCGCAATTTTTTGGCATAGCAAAGTAGCACAGTAATGATCTTAGATGATATTCGCATTGTTTTAGTTAACACGTCACATTCCGGCAATATTGGTTCGGCGGCTCGCGCCATGAAAACCATGGGTTTATCAAAACTTTATTTAGTTGATCCTGCTTGCGAAATAGACAGCCAAGCAAGTGCATTAGCTGCAGGCGCAACTGATGTTTTAGGCAATGCAGTTATTGTAGGTACCGTTGAAGAAGCTATCGCTGACTGTACATTAACGATTGGCACAAGTGCGCGTTCTCGTACGCTTTCGTGGCCAATGGTTGAACCACGTGAATGTGGTGAAAAGCTCGTTGCTGAAGCCGTAAATGGTCCTGTAGCGCTAGTATTTGGTCGTGAAAACAGTGGTTTAACTAATGAAGAATTACAGCTTTGTAATTACCATGTATGTATTCCTGCTAATCCAGAGTACAGCTCGCTTAATTTAGCTATGGCCGTACAAACACTTAGCTACGAAACTCGCATGGCATTTTTAAATCAACAACCTAAAAAGGTTGAAGAAGACGATGCAGTTTACCCAAGCTCAAAGCAAACAGAGCTGTTTTATGATCACCTTGAAGACACATTGTTTAAAACAGGCTTTATCATCAAGCAACACCCTGGTTTAGTTATGACTAAATTGCGCCGTTTGTTTAACCGAGCTCACCCTGAAGATGCTGAAATGAATATTTTACGCGGTATTCTCACCTCAATTAATAAGGCTATACCTAAGTAACTTAGGTATAGCTATTAGTTATAAAAGACCTAGACTAATTAACGCGCTAATACTTGACTAAATTACTCAGGTAATTACAATGGCTGTAATACTTGACCAAAGAGGTCAAGTATTGAAAATTTGTTAACTCTACAATTTAAAAGTAAGAGTTTCTAAATCAAATTTTTATCAAGTGATAATACTTGACTAATTTACTCTGGTAATTAAAATTTGCACTCTTTTGTGCAGGGGGCGTTATGAAGTTAACATCAAAAGGCAGATATGCCGTTACAGCTATGCTGGATGTTGCACTACACACAGGTGTAGGTCCTGTAGCCCTTGCTGATATTTCACAAAGACAAGAAATTTCTTTGTCTTACCTTGAACAATTATTTGCTCGTTTACGTAAAAATGGCCTAGTAAGTTCTGTTCGTGGACCTGGTGGTGGTTATTTACTAGGGCGTGAAGCGAGCGTTATCTCTGTTGGCGATATTATTAGCGCCGTAGACGAATCGGTCGATGCAACACGTTGCCAAGGTGCCGATACCGGCTGTCAGAGTGGTATGCGTTGTTTAACACATAATTTGTGGTCAGACCTAAGCGCACGCATAGAAGAATTTTTGAATAATATTACCCTTGCTGAATTGGTGGAAAAATCAGATGTGAAAGAAATAGCATCGCGCCAAGATAACAGTATTAATAATGCAATTAAGCAGTTGGAAAACATTCAAGTAAGCTGTCAACTTTAAGGTTGACCTGCAGCGGAGAGAGAAATGAAGTTACCGATTTATTTAGATTACGCAGCGACCACGCCTGTTGACGAACGTGTTGCTAAAGAAATGATGCAATGCCTGACAATGGACGGTAAGTTTGGTAATCCTGCGTCACGCTCACACCGTTTTGGTTGGCAAGCAGAAGAAGCTGTTGACCAAGCACGTACAGATATTGCTGATTTAATTAATGCAGACCCACGTGAAATTGTTTTCACATCGGGTGCAACAGAATCAAATAACCTTGCTATTAAAGGTGCAGCACAGTTTTACAAGAAAAAAGGTAAGCACGTTATTACCGCTAAAACTGAGCATAAAGCTGTAATCGACACATGTCGTGAGCTTGAGCGCCAAGGTTTTGAAGTAACTTACATGGACGTTGAAGAAAACGGCCTACTTGATTTACGAAAACTTGCCGACACAATGCGTGACGACACAGTACTTGTAAGCATCATGCACGTTAATAACGAGCTAGGTGTAATTCAAGATATCGCGACTATTGGCGAAATGTGTCGCGAACGTAAAATTATGTTCCACGTAGATGCAGCGCAAAGCGCGGGTAAAGTATTAATCGACGTGCAACAGCTTAAAGTTGATTTTATGTCGTTCTCTGCACATAAAGTGTATGGCCCTAAAGGTGTTGGCGCACTTTACGTTCGTCGTAAACCACGTGCTCGTCTTGAAGCGCAAATGCACGGTGGCGGACATGAACGCGGTATGCGCTCTGGTACACTAGCTACTCACCAATTAGTGGGTATGGGTACAGCGTTTAAAATTGCTAAGCAAGATTTCGAAAAAGATCACGCACACATCAGCGCCTTACGTAATCGTTTAATCGACGGCATTATGGCTGATATGGACGAAGTATACTTTAACGGCACGCAAGACCAATCAGTACCTGGCATTGTAAACATCAGCTTTAACTTTGTTGAAGGTGAGTCGTTACTTATGGCAGTAAAAGACATTGCAGTATCGTCAGGTTCAGCCTGTACATCTGCAAGCTTAGAGCCTTCTTATGTATTACGTGCACTTGGCCGTAACGACGAATTAGCACATAGCTCAATTCGTTTTAGTATTGGTCGCTTTACTACCGAAGAAGAGATTGATTACACCGTCGAATTAATGAAAAACTCTATCGGTCGCCTACGTGAGATGTCTCCACTTTGGGAGATGCATCAAGAAGGTATTGATTTAGATTCAGTTGAATGGGCTCACCACTAATAGTGTGAGCACATACCCTAGCAGGTAATGAGGATAGAATAATGGCTTATAGTGATAAAGTAATCGACCACGTAGAAAACCCACGTAACGTAGGTACTCTAGATAAGAATGATCCGTCAGTGGCAACGGGTATGGTAGGCGCACCAGCATGTGGTGACGTAATGAAATTGCAAATTAAAGTATCTGCCGAAGGCGTTATTGAAGATGCAAAATTCAAAACCTACGGTTGTGGTAGCGCAATTGCTTCATCTTCACTTGTAACAGAGTGGGTTAAAGGCAAAACGCTAGACGAAGCAGCGACAATTAAAAACACTGATATCAGTGCAGAGCTTGAATTACCACCAGTGAAAATTCACTGTTCAATTTTAGCCGAAGACGCAATTCAAGCAGCAATTGCAGACTACAAAAGCAAACAAGCGAAGTAAGAAGAGAAACTCATGGCAGTGACATTGACAGATGCGGCAGCAAACCGCGTACAATCATTTTTAGCAAACCGCGGTAAAGGTTTAGGCCTGCGCGTTGGCATTAAAACGACGGGCTGTTCAGGTCTTGCTTATGTACTTGAGTTTGTTGACGATTTAAACGAAGACGATGAAACTTTTGCGGCTAAAGGCGTAACATTAATTGTTGACGCTAAAAGCTTAGTTTACATCGATGGCACAGAGCTCGACTACACTAAAGAAGGCTTAAATGAAGGGTTTAAATTTAGAAACCCTAATCAAGCAGATGAGTGTGGTTGTGGCGAAAGCTTTACCGTTTAAGCTTAAAATATCTTTGTAGTATAAATAAGCCCTGCCAGTTAATGTAGGGCTTTGTTATTTCTGAATATTATTGGTTGAAGTTATGCGTTACTTTGAATTATTTGCAGTCCCCGTTGATTACAATATTGATTTAGCAACGGTTAACAAGCACTACTTGGAATTACAGCGTACTGTACATCCAGATCGCCACGCGAATGCGAGTAGCCGCGATAAGTTAATGGCAGTGCAAAGCGCCGCCGAAATTAACGATGCGCTACAAACATTAAAGCACCCAGTAAAGCGTGCTGAATATATGCTGAGCGAGCTAGGCGTTGATATTCGTGCAGAGCAGCAAACCTTGCAAGATCCAATGTTTTTAATGCAGCAAATGGAACTTCGCGAAGAGCTTGAAGAGCTAACATCGTCGCGCGATCCTGATACCGCCATTGCAAATTTTGAAAAACAAATTAAGCAACTAAACACGCAGTACAGTGCACAACTTGCCGAACAACTAGCAAGTAACGATGAGCAGCAATATCAACTTGCCGCAGATAATATTCGTAAACTGAAGTTTGTTTATAAGTTACGTGACGAACTAGAGCGTATTGAAGACAGTTTATTTGACGATTAATTACTTGCTGCAAAGCGAGCAACACGAGTTTAAAGAGCATTATGGCATTATTGCAAATTGCTGAGCCGGGGCAGAGCGCGGCACCACACGAACATAAACTAGCTATTGGTATTGATCTTGGTACAACTAACTCATTAGTTGCAACAGTACAAAGTGGCGAAGCCCGCACGTTAACTGATGATCTTGGCGCGGCTATGTTACCGTCGGTTGTTCGTTATCAAGCAGGCGGTATTACTGTTGGCGCAGAGGCTGCACAAGCAGCAACGCAAGACCCTGCTAATACACTTATTTCGGTTAAGCGTTTTTTAGGTAAAACTCAGGCTGAAATAGAGAAAAGTTATGGGCAACTACCGTATGAGTTCTGTGAGCACAATGGTGCGCTAGCAATAGAAACTGCGGCAGGTAAAATCAGTCCAATTAAAGCATCAAGCCATATTTTAGCTGCATTAAAAGCACGAGCTGAGCAAAGTTTTGGCAACCAAGAAATTTTAGGGGCTGTAATTACAGTACCAGCGTACTTTGATGACGCACAGCGCCAAAGTACTAAAGATGCCGCAGAGCTGGCTGGTATTAACGTACTACGTCTATTAAATGAGCCAACAGCAGCAGCGGTTGCTTATGGTTTAGATTCAGGTCAAGAAGGTATTATTGCTGTTTACGACTTAGGCGGTGGTACATTTGATATATCCGTACTTAGATTACACCAAGGTGTGTTTGAAGTAATGGCAACTGGCGGCGACTCAAGCCTCGGCGGCGATGACTTTGACTCACTACTTGTTGATTACTTTAAGCAGCAAACTGGTGTGTCAGCGTTGTCACCTTCGGTTTTACGTTTATTTATTAATAAAGCAAAAGCGTGTAAAGAAGCATTAAGCCAATACGCTAAAGTAAACGTGGGTCTTGAGTTTGACGATCAAAAATACACAGTAGAAGTAACACGCGAAACGTTTGACGAAATGGCTATGCCTCTCGTTAAAAAAACACTGCGTTCGTGTCGTCGTGCTGTAAAAGATGCTGGCATAGAAAACGACGAAGTACTGCAAGTTATTATGGTAGGCGGTTCAACCCGTATGCCACTGGTACGTAGCCAAGTACAAAGCTTTTTTGATAAAGAGCCGCTAACTTCAATCGACCCTGATCGTGTTGTCGCTTTAGGTGCTGCGCTTCAAGCCGACGTGTTAATTGGCAATAAGCCCGATTCTGACATGTTATTACTTGATGTATTACCGTTATCGCTAGGTCTTGAAACTATGGGTGGTTTGGTTGAAAAAATCATTCCGCGCAATACGACGATTCCGGTAGCACGCGCGCAAGAATTTACGACGTTTAAAGACGGCCAAACAGCCATGTCATTACATGTGCTGCAAGGTGAGCGTGAGCTTGTTGATGATTGTCGTTCGCTTGCTAAGTTTAGCTTAAAAGGTATTCCACCAATGGCGGCAGGCGCTGCACATATTCGTGTAACCTTTAAAGTTGATGCAGATGGCTTATTAAGTGTTTCAGCAATGGAAAAATCAACAGGTGTACAAGCTGAAATTCAAGTTAAACCTTCGTTTGGTTTATCTGATGACCAAGTAGCTAACATGCTAAAAGAGTCAATGAGCAACGCTAAAGGCGACATGCAAGCACGTATGCTTAAAGAGCAACAAGTAGAAGCGTTACGCGTAATAGAAGCGCTTAATGCGTCACTTGCAGCCGATGCTGCATTACTTGACGATATGCAACTTGCTAACTTACGCGCTGAAATTGCAGAACTGGTAAAAGTGCGCGAAAATGCACAAGAGCCTGGCGAAATTAAAGCAGCTATCGAAAAAGTCGATAATGCGAGTAGCGACTTTGCATCGCGTAGAATGGATGCATCAATTAAAAAGGCCCTTACAGGGCAGTCAGTAGACAACATTTAAGAGAGATTAGAATGCCACAAATTGTTTTTCTTCCACATCCTGAATTATGTCCTGACGGCGCTGCAATTGAAGCTCCTACAGGCCAAACGGTACTCGACGCTGCACTTAAAAATGGTATTAGCATTGCGCATGCTTGCGAAAAGTCGTGTGCATGTACTACGTGTCATTTAGTGATTCGTGAAGGATTTGATTCACTACAAGAGAGTGATGAGCTAGAAGATGACATGCTAGATAAAGCATGGGGTTTAGAGCCTGAGTCACGCCTTGGTTGCCAAGCAATTATAAGAGATGAAGACTTAGTGGTTGAAATACCTAAGTACAATCTCAATATCGTTAATGAAGAGCACTAGTTTTTAACGATGTATATATTAAAAGCCGCTGTTTGATACAGCGGCTTTTTTGTTTCAAAAAAGCATTTATAAACACGTAGCAGCGACTTTATGTCGCGTTTTTAAATCTCAAACGTTTTAAGTTAAATTTTTCTAATCTCAAACTTGAACATCAAAATGATCACGTATTTTTCAGATTATATAAACGCGGGGTAAACCCGCTGCTACGAGTTCAACCCAATCCCTAAAATCTATTTCGGAGGTTTATTTTGAGTAATCTTATTTTCTCAGACTCATTTATTAACGGCGAATTTTATAAAACTGATACGCACTTTAGCGTTAACGATCCCGCTACCGAAAAAAGTATTGTTGATGTAAGCGATATTGACGAGCAGGGTGTAAATAGCGCAATAACCGCAGCTCAAGGGGCTTTTGTTAAGTTAAAAGCGACAAATGCGACCGAGCGAAGCGAAACGTTGATGCGCTGGTATGAGCTAGTTATAAAACACAAACAAACACTTGCAGAGCTAATGACCAAAGAGCAAGGCAAGCCACTCAAAGAATCCCTTGGCGAAATTGATTACGGTGCAGGTTTTATCAAATGGTTTGCAGAAGAAGCCAAACGTAGTTACGGAGATGTAATTCCGCCAACAGATGACTCGCATCGTTTAACCAGCTTTAAGCAGCCTGTAGGTGTTGTAGCTGGTATTACGCCGTGGAACTTCCCTGTTGCTATGGTTACTCGTAAAGTAGCTCCAGCTTACGCTGCGGGCTGTAGCTTTATACTTAAACCTTCTGAACATACGCCACTATGCGCTATCGCACTTGCTTATCTGGCCGATCAAGCTGGTTTTGTTAAAGGTGCATTTAATGTACTGGTTTCACAAGATGCCAAAACAGTAGGTAAAATGCTGACTGACTCAGAAATCGTGCGTAAGTTTACATTTACCGGCTCTACCGGTGTAGGTAAGCAGTTGCTGTCGCAATGTGCAGACACAATTAAACGCACCTCGATGGAGCTTGGCGGCAATGCGCCTTTTATCATTTTTGATAATGCAGATTTAGATGAAGCTGTAGAAGGGCTAATGGCGGCTAAATTTAGAAATAGTGGGCAGGCATGTGTTGCTGCAAACCGTATCTTTATACAGCGTAATATTCTCGACAAAGTACTGTCAAAAATCACGCCTAAGGTTGCAGCGCTAAAAGTGGCAAATGGTTTTGAAGACGATGTTGATATTGGCCCACTCATTTACCCTAAAGCCAAAGATAAAGTACAACAGTTAGTACAAGACGCACTCGATAAAGGTGCGACGTTGATTGGCGATAATAGTGACTTAGGTGGCAGCTTTCAAAACCCATTAATAGTAAACAACGTAACGACAGAGATGGATATTTACCACGAAGAAGTATTTGGTCCAGTATTAACGGTTATTCCTTTTGATGAAGAAAGTGAAGTGCTTGCACTTGCTAACGATGTACCATTTGGTCTGGCAGCCTACTTTTACAGCCAAAATATTAAGCAAATTTACCGAATTAGTGAAGGGCTTGAATTTGGTATGGTAGGTGTAAACGAAGGTGTTATATCAAACCCAGTAGCGCCTTTCGGTGGCGTTAAACAATCTGGTTTAGGTCGCGAAGGCGGGCATCAAGGGCTGGATGAGTACCTAGAAGAAAAATACGTTTGTATTAAAATATAATGGCAGTTAAGTATACGAGCGCGAATTTACTTCGCGCTTTTTTATGACGTTAATATGGCAGATATATGAACTTTACCTTTTACTGTTGCTACCCAAAGCGCTAAATGCTACCTTTGGGAACATATTTTTTGTTAATAAAACAACATAAAAAAACAAATAAAAAGTAAAAGGATTTCTATAAGTAGAAATAACCCCGTGTGTAAATGCCACCGTAAGGTGGCATTTTTTTGTTTGGATAGGTATAGGCTGTAATAAGCGTATTTTGAATAGAGGCATGGCTTTATAGGTGCTAACTTATAGGTGTGTAACCGGGTAAGTTATCAAAATCTACCTCATCTAGCTGCTCTGGGTTAGCATATTCATTGATATAATTTTTATAGACTTGCGACTCAATAAAAATAGCAAAAATGTCAGCATCAAGATGGTTTTTAGCAACCATTGACCCTAAAATAAATAAACACTCACTGACCGGTTTTGCTTTTTTGTAGGGCCTGTCTACCGCAGATAGCGCTTCAAAAATATCCGTAATAGCCATTAACCTTGCAGGCACCGACATTTGCTCTTTGGTTAAACCTCTTGGGTAACCAGTACCGTCAAGTTTTTCATGATGACCTAAAGCATATTCAGTCACATTGCTTAAGTGTTTAGGGAACGGCAGGGCATCTAAAATATTTTTAGTTACATCCATATGACGTTTCATTACTTCACGTTCGGCTTCGGTTAACGTGCCTCTTCGTATTGTTAAGTTTTCAACTTCATCAGCTGAGAGCAATGGTGTATTAATATCATTTATAACGAGTTGGTATTTGTTTGCAATGCGTTCAATGTGCTCAAGTTCTGCATCACCTAAAAACTCGCCCCCTACATTCACACGCTGTAATAATGCACGGTCTAATGCCAACTGTTTAAGCTCGGTATCAAGTAGGCGTTCAAATTGTTGAACCTCGATAGGTTTTTGCAGCTTCATCGCACAGATGATTTTTTGCTGATACGCTATTTTTAAATCTCGGCTAATTATTTCAAATTTAGCATCTACATATTTTATTCGATCAAAAATAGTTTCTAGTTTTGTCGACTTTTCCATAATGTGATCGGGAGTCGCGATTTTCCCACAGTCATGTAACCAGCCTGCTATATCAAGTTCATGCCGGTCGGCCTCACTCATCGAAAATGAAGCCAAAGGGCCTTTATTTATATCATGTACGGCATCGGCTAGCATTAACGTGAGTGCTGGCACTCGTTTACAATGGCCACCGGTATGAGGAGACTTTTCATCTATTGCCATCGCAATTGTTTCAGCAAAGGTTGAAAAAAGATCTTCCATTCCCTTAATTAGTGTCGAGTTAGTTAGTGAAATAGCGCCTAAAGAGGCAAAAGATCGAATTAGAGTGACAAGCTCTTCACTAAAAGGGATATTTTTATTTTGCGCATCTTTTACATTTATAAGCTGGATTACACCAATAATGTCATCTTCATGATCTTTTAAAGGAATTGTTAGCATGGACTCAGAACGATAACCCGTGCGTGCGTCCATTTTGCGAGCTGCGCTCATATCAAAGGGCAGGGCATCATACACGTCAGGAATGTTAATCACTTCGCCAGAATTTGCAGAGTGGGCAACAATAGCGGTTTCGTTTGGTTTGCCATCAATAAAAAGATCTATATTAGGAAAATCTACAGGGCTCCCTAAAGTGCCACCTAAATAAAGATTTAATGACTTATTTATTACCGTTTCAAACTTGAGTTGTTTGTTTGGGGTAATAGAGTAAATGCTGCCAGCATCAGAATTTGCTATCGACATCACAACTTGCAGTATTTCATCAAGTAACTTAGACGAGTTTTTTTCTGTTGTTAGCCTAATACTAATATCGATAAAATGCTGAAGGTTTGTTTTGTCTTTAATGTGCTGTCGCATATGTTTACTACTTTTGAGTATGTTTGAAGGCACCATTCCAATCCTTAGCTAGTGTTTGCAAATCAGTGCCCTTAATACGTTCGATAAAAATGGTATAAACGTCAGAGCTAAATACGGTCGTGCTGTGTAGTTCTTTAAATAAGCTAAGCGCTTGTGGCCAGTGTTTATTATAAAAAAGCGTCATGGCCTGCTGTGATTTTTTAACTTCATTTAACTGTTCTTCATCGAGCTTATCTGTAAAGTTTATAGGTTCAAACAACTGTACAGCAGCTGTTTTACCAACAACTTGCACTTTATCTATTAAACGAAATGAAATATGAGGGCATTCCTTCATCGTTTCTTCTATAACAAGAATAGCTACGCCATAAAATTTGGTCAAGCTTTCTACTCTAGCACCTAAATTAACAGTATCACCAAGAACTGTATAGGCTTTACGGTAAACCGAACCCATATCACCTACATTCATATCGCCAGTACTTAAACCGATACCAATTTTTATTGCAGGCTGATTGTTTTCTGCAAATAACTGATTTATTTGCGTTAACCCGTTAATCATACCCATTGCGGCTTCAACACCATGGCGAGCGTGGTTTTCATCTTTTAGTGGAGCATTCCAAAATGCCATCACCATATCGCCTACGTACTTATCAATAGTTCCGTTATGATCAAATATGATTTTGGTAATAGCCGTAAGATATTCGTTTAAGTATTCACTTAGCTGATGGGGCGACATACTTTCTGATACTGAAGTGAAACTACGAATGTCGGCAAACAACACCGTCATATTTTTTCGCTCACTTTTTTGAGATAAACTTTTACCCTGTAGTATCATCTGATTTATACGCTCAGGAGGCATATATTGGTCAAACATAGATTTTATTTTTCGGCTATGTTTCATTTCAGCGATAGAGCCAACAATGATGTAATAACCCGCTAATATAATGATGAGTAAAAGGGGCATTAATAAAGGTAAACTAATTTTTTGCACTGACCATAAATAAACGTTTAAAAATATAACGACACTTGTGACTGTAAGAGACAAAGCAATAATAAAACGTGCGCTCTTACCGTGGCTAAAAAACGACAGTACGCTACCCGTTAATGCAATGATGAGTAAGCTTGCTCCCAGTGACCAATTAGGTTTAGATGGCAGTAGCTCTGGGTGCATTAACCCTTCAAATATATTGGCATGTACCTCAACACCGGGATACTGTAAACCAACAGGTGTTGATCTTAAATCAGCGAGTCCAATTGCCGATGTGCCAATAAAGGCTACTGTGCCTTCTAATTCCTCTAAACCAATTTTTTTGGTCAAAATATCGGTAGCCGAATAATAAGGGAAGCTATGTGCACGCCCTTTGTAAGGAATTAATATTTGCCCATATTCATCAGTTTGAATCCACTTATCTTGAAACTTTATACCTTCGAATAACGTTATACCATCTAATATATTGGAACGGGTTTCTATGTTTTCAGCAAGGGTATAAAGTCGAGCAACTTCAAGTGCTAAAGAAGGATAAAGCTTATTGCCAACTCGATTTATAAGAGCTGCTTTACGTATAAAACCATCTTCATCGCTATGTGCATTGATAAAACCGGTACCCGTTGTAGCATTTTGTAACTGTGGAATATTTACAATAGCACCAGGAAACTGGTTTATTTGTGAATTAGTATGATCCGCATTTGCCCATATAACACTGCTTTTAGCTGGCAAGTTTTGATTAGTGAGTTGCTCATCAATCAATAAAAAACCAAGAACAGTATCATTTTTAGATAATGCGCTTGCTAGTTTTGTGTCTGCATCGACTTGTTTAGTAATTTCAGCAAAGGGGATGGTGTACTTTTTTGATAAATCAGGAATTTCAGACATAATTTTTGTAACAGGGTTTTCTTCCTGTTCAGAAAAAAATATATCGAATGCAATAACAATAACACCTGCATCAGTAAGCTTTGTAACAAGGTCAGCTACTTTTGAGCGACTCCAAGGAAAGCGTCCTTGTTCTTGCATGCTCTTTTCATCGATATCAATTATTACAACGGTTTCATCAATACGCCTAGGCGTCTCTGAAAGTGTTAGTAACAACCGAGAGTCGTATATTATACCTTCTACGCGGTTCACTAACTTTGCAAGCGACCCAGTTGAAAATAGCTCTATTGATGCAATTAATAATGTAATAACAGCGCCAATGAAAAAGTGCTTTGAAGTAATTGGTTTTAAGGAGCTAATGAGTAACGCTCCTTGATAGACTAAAAATCAAAAACTCGTCCTTCTCGGCCGCATTCTATTTTTACCTGTTGAGCGTACTGCGTGTGTAAATATTTTTCTATAGCTAATAACTGTTCATCGGTTCTTGATGGATCGTGGCTAATAATAATCACATTTTTAATACTCGCTTTTATCGCAAGCTCAGCCACCTGATCTATGGTGCTATGCCCCCAACCATGTTTAAGAGGCAAGTCTGCATCTATAAATTGAGCATCATGAATTAGTAAATCAGCGCCTTCAATAAAATTGACCCATTCGCTAATACTTGTGTTTACCTTGTCTGGCGGATTTAGCTCATTGTCGGTAACGTAAGCCACCTTTTTATCATCCGCTTCAATACAATAAGCAGTACCACCGCCAGGGTGATTTAGTGGAGCAGTCGAAACCAAAAAACCATTAAGTGTAAATTGCTTTTGAGACGATAAATCAGTATTAAGCGTAATGCTGGCAGGTAAATCTTGATAACACACCGGAAAGTACGAACCACTCATTTGCTTTAATATGGCATCTTGGCTTTTTTTATCATCAACGTTACCCACAGCAATAGTTATATCGCGGTTGGGTTGGTAAATAGGTTTAAAAAAAGGAAACCCTTGAATATGGTCCCAATGGTTATGCGTTAGCAAAATATTGATAGGACTTTGTGTTTCTAGTAAACGTGTACCGAGTTCTACAATACCGGTACCAGAGTCTAAAATGAGATCTTTGCCATTACTTTGTTCAATGTACACACATGAGGTATTTCCTCCAAAAATGTGCGTATTACTTCCTGCTGAAGCCATTGAGCCTCTAACACCAAAAAATTCAACTTTCATAATTTAAGGCTAAGCTCCATCTTCTACAAAATTGAATTTAGAAATACTAACATTGTTAGAGTTAGTGTCATTACAGGTGCTGCTTACAACAACTTGGGTATCATTTTGCAGGATGATTGAAGTAAATACATGTGTACTGGCACATTGGCTTGCTTCATAAAATCCGACACCACTGGCTCCAAACGTATTATCTAAAGTACCGTCAGTTAAAATACGCGCTAACATTCCTTTATTGCTAGCCATGCCGGCTAAAATAAGTTGATTGCTACTATCGAGCGCTGCACCACTTAGCTCAGTGTTACCGCTTGACGCCAAAGTATATTCACCGACACCATTTACGGCAAAGCTAGTATCAAGCGCACCCGTAACGAGCAACCTAATAACATTGGCTTTATTTGGCGAATCAATAAGGTTTGCTATTAAATATAACTTACCCGTTGTGTCAGTCAAAATCTGCGCTATTTTATTGTCGGTATCTGTGGTTCCTTCACCTACATATTTAAAGACTTCAGTACCGTTTGAGCTTAACTTCAATGCGATTAGCTTTGAAGTGCCACTTAATACTGCCTTACCACCAATGAAAATATCTGCATTGTCGGTATGTACACGGTTATAGTACTCAAAAGCTGAGCCTATGATACTTCCGCCAGTGCCAAAGTTTGGCTCAAGGGTACCTTCTGGTGTCAACATTATAACGATTGGGCTAGGAGTGCCGCTTATTACGATTGACCCAACAGTAATAATGTTACCGCTATTATCAAGTGCAATACCTGTCAGGTTTACCAATTCTGCGCCACTGACAGAGGTTGTGTATACACCGTCTGTTGCAAATGAAGTGTCTAAATTACCAGACTGATCAACTTTAGCTACAAAGCCCGCTTCACCATTTTCACTATTTTTAGAGCCTGTAATAACTAAATTGCCGTCGCTTTGCTCGGTTAAAGCGACGCGTGACTTACTCAAATCTATGGCTATTTCTTTATGGCCACTTTCGCTAAAGCTAGTATCGATATCACCCGCACTCGTAAAGCGTGTTAATACTAACTTAGTAATTGAGTCCGATTTAGCCGTTGATGCAAGAATGTACTTACCGGCATGAGGGTCATTGCTAAGTTGTAAAACGTGCATTGATTCGTCGTTTGTCGCATCTACTAAATTATTAAGGGTAAAGTAACCATTCGTTTCAAAGTTACTAAATAATGTGGCTTGACTGTCTATTGCTGCAATAAACGGTTTTGTATTTGAATCATCATTAACACCAGCTACCCAAAGAGTGTCATTAGAGTCGATAGCTAAAGTGTTGGCAAATTGCTTACCACTTATACCATCAATTATATTAATGCCGGAGGTGCCATAGGCACTATTTAAAGTACCTTCATTATTAATCCGTGCTGAAAATAATTTTTCTGAGACCGATACGCCAGTCGTCCCCGACAAACTAATGCCATTGTTACTAGGCTCGTGTTTAATACCTGTAATTTTAGCGCCGCCATTACCATTACCACCATTACCATCAATATCATAAATTGCTATACCAGCATTACCAAAGGTGGTGATTAGTCCCCCATTTTTATTAATAGCTAATATTACAGCTTCTTTTTCACCGCTGTTTCTTGTTACATATCCACCTGCAAAGGCAGTAAATTCAGAATCACTAACTCCGCCTACAGCAAAAAGTTCGTCGTCTTTATCATTATCAAATATATCAATTGTTAGTGCTGCGCCACCATTAAAGTTATTGTCATTATCGCCATCAGATTTTAAATAACGAAGTAGAGAGTCTTTTGTTCCCTCTGCATTGGTAACACTCCCAACCACTAAGTAATCGGAATCATCAAAGTTCTTAATTGCAAAGCCTTCATCATCTCGATTAGCGCCGCTAACATCGACAATAGCTGGAGTAGAGTTCTCAAAATCTAGATCTGATTTTTTATAATGTATCCATAAACTATCGTTTTGAGTGCCATCAAAGCGTTTACCTACAGCCAGTATCTTATCGTCATCAATTTCAAGGTCATTAATAACAAGAGTACTCGCTTGTGAAGTACAGCGAACTCCTGAATCATTCTCACCAGAGTCAGTACTTACAACGCCAGCAGTATTCATTTCCAATAAGCAGGCTTCAGTATTTGTGCCGTCAAAACTAGAATAAGCAATAAAGAGATCTGTACCGTCAGAAATAATAGCTGTGGCTTCTTCATCATCATCTAAATCTAATATTTTTATTCCATTACTATTAAAAGCATTATTTGTTATGCCAGCGTTGGTGTAAGACACAACAATAATATCTGTATCGTCGCCATCAACAAAACCAACAAAATAAAGGTTGCCATTAAGCTCAATACTGTCTTTAAACTCACCTCCAGAAAAAATGTTTGAAAGATCAAGCTCACCTGTAATCGGGCGGCCAAATGTCACATCTTCAGTTGGAATAAGAAGCTCAATTTCATCAGTAATATTAACGGTTATGTTAACGTTTGAACTTTCATTAGGTGTGCCATCATCAGTTATAGTGACATTTAAGATATATTGATTAGTTGTTTCAAAATCAAATGGGCTTTCACCTGCAGTTGATAAAACACCAGAGTTACTATTAATTTTAAATAAAGCAGTGTTACCGCCAGTTAAACTATAAGTTAAAGTCTGGTTCTCAATATCTGACGCGCTAACAGTCCCTATGATGTCGCCATCTGTAGCATTTTCACTAATACTAAAACTTTGAACCGATGCTACAGGTGCATCGTTAACACCAGTTACGGTAATGGTCACTGTGGCTGTATTGGTTCCGCCATTATTATCACTAATCGTATAAGTTACCGTGGCAAGTCCATTGGTATTGGCTTCAGGCGTATATTGAATTTGATTGCCAACTACTGAGACCGAGCCAATATCAGCTGAGGCTGAAGAGATCACCAAGCTGTCTCCATCAGAGTCAGTATCATTTGCTAATACGTTTATCAGTATTGGTGCTGCATCTTCAGCCATGGTCGCGGTATCGTTATTGGCAACAGGTGCATCATTCACGGCAGTTATCGTAATAGCGA
>NZ_BADV01000092.1:0-29653 GCF_000238895.1 Pseudoalteromonas sp. BSi20429
CGGTCAGTACCTTTATCTGCAAATAAAAAGGCCGTGGCTTGAAGCACAGCTTATTTTAGATTGCGATAATAATAATGTGATTGAGTGCAAGGCCCACTTTATAAAAACAGATGATGATACACAGCATGCAATTGCTGTATCTGAAAATATAACAGCGTTGTTTAAAACGTTATTTGACCACGCAATTAAAAATGAAGTGGAAGACTGGCAGCGCGCTATTTTTACTATCACTCGTCAAGGTCAGTTCAACTTAAACTTTGAACGCGATAATAGCGATGAAGCCACTTTATTACTTTAAATGAGCAGCATAAGCATAGCGTTAAATTTATTTAAAACTTTATAAATTAATAACAATAATTGAACCTGAGCTGGATACATATTAAACTGTACGCCAATTTGTTTTTTAAACAAACGAAAGTCAAGGAAGACGAGTTAGGTACCCCAACTTATTAATACTCCTCCATGATATTTCGTGACATTTAACATTTATTATTTAAAATAATTTTACGGAGTACCTATGAAAAAATTAAGCGCACTTTTGGGTTTACTGTTATTAAGCGGTTGTTCTACACCTCCTCCAGCCCAAGAAACTGAGCAAGTAGTTTTAGAACCTATTGCAGAGATTAACGAAGTAGCTGCACCAATTTCATTAACAGTTATTACTAACCCTGCTGATGCTCGCGTTCGTATTATGAATATCAACCCTGTTTACAAAGCTGGTATTGAGCTTAAAGAAGGTAAATACGATATTGAAGTAAGCAAAGCAGGATACCTTACTTACAGAAAATGGGTTTCAGTTGATAAAAAAACAATACTAACTGTTGAACTCGATACTATGGAAGCAAGCCAATCGGCTCAGTAAGCTTCTCAGTACGTTTTAGTTTATATGCCTTAGCCTGGTTAATTTAATAACTGGCCTAAGGCATATTAAATCCTTCATAAAGCCACAAATATCCTACTGCGAAATAACTACCAACATTAATTAAAATACATAACCACAACACAATAATAAAACGTCGCTTTTGCGATTTATGACGAAGTAATTGTTGAGCAAGTAATGCCCCCGGCCATCCTCCAAATAATGCAAGTAGTTGCAGTGTACGCTCTGGCGTGCGGTTTACTTTTGTATGTGAAGAACGCTTAGCTTGTCGCTTATCCCACGCGTACATTAAAAAAGTTATAGCACTTAATACACTTATATAACCAGGTACATATATTGGTATATAAACAGGTAAGTATTGCAGCGGGTAAGCTAACCAAATGGCAGCTAAATAAAGCAATGAGAATGTGATTAATATTTTCTTTATCAATTAATTATCACCTATACTGGGCTTATAAGAGCCTAACAACGAGAGCCAAATTATGACATATTTTAAATCGCTATTCTTCGCATTATGTTTATGCACATTTAGTAGCTTTGCTAATGAAAATGCCAGTAACCTTGATAAAGAGCTAGAAGTGTTTAAACCTTACTTAGGAACGTGGCAAGCAGACTTTAAAGTACCAGAAGGCGCTAAAAAAATACAAGATGTTGGCCGTTGGGAACGCGCTTTAAACGGTAAAGCTATTCGTACCATGCACTCGATTAACGAGGGTGAGTATGGCGGTGAGTCGATGATTTTTTATGATAGCAAAAGGAAGTCACTCGTATTTTATTATTTCACTACGGCAGGATTTTACACTAAAGGCACAATAACGGTATTAAGCCCTACTCAATTTGTAGCCTATGAGGAAGTAACAGGCAGTAAAGAGGGAGTGACTAAGGTAAAATCTACTAGTGATTTAAAAGACGATAAGTTTATTGTATCGACCTCTTACCTTAAAAAGGGTGAGTGGACTAAGCCCGAAAGCAGAAGTTATACACGCAGTACAAAAACGGTTAAATTTAAATAGCCGCGATTTATAAGCACAAAAAAGGCAGCCTAGGCTGCCTTTTGTCATTTATAAAATCGTATTTATTTTACGTATTTTTTAAATGCAGCGTCTACTGGTGTATCAGCAAGGTGATTAGTGTAGTTGCTCATTACTTTTTGAGACAAGCCTACAATAATTTCAAGTAGTTGTTGCTTACCGTAACCTGCTGCAAAGAATTTTTCGATTTGCTCATCGCTGATCACGCCACGTTCACGTGTCATTGCGAGTGTAGTTTCACGAAGAGTTTCTAGCTTAGGGTTTTCAAGTGGTGTTTTGTTTACAAGTGCATCAACAACACCTTGATCAACTTTCATTGCCGCTGCAATACCACTGTGAGCAGGAACACAGTAATGACATGCGTGCTCAACGTTAATTGATTGCCATACTACTGTTAGCTCTTCTGCATTGAATGATGTTTTTTGAAACAGCTCATGCAGTACTTGGTAACCTTTAAGTAATGTTGGTGCTTCAGCCATTACTGCATGTAAGTTAGGAAGCATACCAAATGCTGCTACTGAATCAGCTAGTAACGGTTTTGCTTCTTCTGGTGCGTTTTCTTGAGTGTATAAAGTAAATTCGGCCATGGTTAGCTCCTAATAATTAATAGTTTTAAGTAACTTCGAGACACATAGTATTTGATTTTGAGCGACTGTTCAAGTTAAAATTGAGCAAATGTTCAAATTGATTGAGAATGATATGGCTAATAAGGTTAAATTTGAACGCGATAATGTAGTTCGCGTTGCAAGCCAGCTATTTTGGCAAAAAGGTTTTCATGCAACCTCAACGCGTGACTTACAAGAAGCCGTTAATATGCGCCCGGGTAGTATTTACTCTGCGTTTGGCTCTAAAGAAGGGCTATACTGCGAATCGCTGAAAGATTACACAGTACAAATGAAAACCCAAATAGAGGGGTTTCTATCAAGTGCAGATACAGTACTTGGTGGGTTACGTGCATTTGTTGAAAACGTGGTAATTAAAACAAAAGATTGCAGCCCAAGTGCTATTTGTATGCTGGTTAAAGCAAACAGCGAGTTTGCAGAAAAAGACTCAAACCTATACGAGTTAAGCTTAGATTTAACAGCTCAATTTGAAGCTTATTTAACGCAGTTGTTTACACAAGCAATAAACAAAGGTGAGTTAAGTAATACGTTAACCGCTGTTGAATATGCGCGCTTTTTTCAGGTGCAATTTACAGGTTTACGCGGTTATTTTAATCGTCCTAATGTAGATCAATTTGCTGAGCCAATGATCAACCAAATGTTTATGTTGATTAAAAAGTTATAAATAGCAGTTATCGAGCATTCTCAACAAGTTATACTTATTTTACTAAATAAAAATGGCCAGTATTAACTGGCCATTTTTTTGTGCTTAAAACTTAATTTATAAGTTACGTTTTAAGCTTATTTAGCTCATTATCTTGCTGGGCAACAAGTGCATTAAGCGCTTCGCTGCTATCCCCTGCTTGTGTAGATAAGTCAGCAAGCTGCGATGCGGCATCAGATATAAGCGTTAAATTACGGTTTATTTCTTCAGTCACTAAGCTTTGCTCTTCAGCAGCGGTGGCAATATGTGTAATTTGATTGGTTATTTCATCAACTTTAACGACAACACTGTGCAGAGCATCAAAAGCTACTGATGTTTCATCAACGGCATTTTGTGCACGTACTACGCCTTTTTCAATAACGGTAGATGCATTACCTACTTCAGATAATAAACTATCAATTAACTGGCTTATGTCATCTGTTGATGAACGCGTTTTAGAAGCAAGTGCACGTACTTCATCAGCAACAACGGCAAAGCCTCGCCCATGCTCACCAGCGCGCGCAGCTTCAATGGCTGCGTTAAGTGCAAGTAAGTTTGTTTGTTCTGAAATAGTACGAATTACATCTAATATTTGCGTAATGTCTTTACTACGCGAAGCGACTTTTTCAACTGCTTGGTTAGCTTCTTTAATTTCTTCAGACATCGTTTTAACTTGTGTCATCGCTGACGATAAGCTCGACTCACTACTTACTACCAAGCTATTTATTTCATCGGCTTGTTGGGCTGATTGCTCTGATGCTCTGGCGACTTCGAGTGCTGTTGCGCTCATTTCGTTCATAGCCGTTACCACACTTTCAATTTCTTGAAATTGAGATTGAACATTATGCTTAGTATCAATAGCGATGTGTTGTGCTATTTCGCCTTGCTGTTTAGTTTGCTCAGACACCGCTTTTAGTTCAGAAATTAAATCACGTAGTTTTGCTAAAAATCGATTGAACCCACCAGCTAATGCAATAAGTTCTGCGTGGCTATCAACATGCAATGTATGCGTTAAATCACCCTCAGAACTTGCGAGGTTATCAACCCGCTGTTGAATTTGTTGTAGCGGCGCTATTACACCTGCAATTACTAATTTCATAATAACAAAAGCAACCACAGCAATTATTAAGCCTGTAATTAAAATAATAAATCCGAGTGATGCTGCTGTTTCTTGCATATTTTTTTCTAGCGCTTCAGGCCCTGCAAGTGCTAGGTCTGTAGGTACTTCTATGATTAATGACCACTGAGTGTTTGCTAGTTTTATATCAATTGGATAATTTACTAAATATTCACTATTTGTTTTAAAAATACCGCTTTGCCCTTTAGACTTTTCAATATCATTAAATATAGTAGAACTAACAGCCTCTTTAATTGGGCGCCCTAATTTAGATTTATAATGACTGCTGCCTACAACTAAACCTAAATCACTTAATAAGGTTACTTTAGCTTGACCATTGTAAAGCTGGTTAGAAAGCTGCTCAGTCATTACTTGAAAGGTTGGTAGAGTTAAATCAACGCCTGCTAAACCAATAAACTGGCCTGACTTTAAAATAGGCACGGTTAACGAAGTTAGCATTACCGAATCGCCCGATGGGATTTCGTATAAATACGGTTCCATAATACAAGGCTTAAGTGTGTCTTTTGCGCACAAATACCACTGCGCTTCGCGAATACCAAACTCATTTAGCGTTGTTATGTATTTATCGGCGGCATTCGCTACTTTTTGTTGTTCAATTACGCCTTTTTGATCGCGAGTTATATATACCTCTAACGTACCAGCACTATCTACTGAATGCTTATACCCTTGTTGATATTGAGAATCTTGCCCATCAAAAGCGTTTGGTTCAAATTGAGAATAAATAGATGATAAGAGAGTGTTTTGTTCTAAAACCGCTTTATTTATACTGACAACTGTATCTCGGTCTAAAGTGTTTTGTTTTGCTGCATCGCCGAGTAGTGCCGCTAATGAATAAGGAACACGGTAAGCTTCATTAATAAAGCCAGCAATTTTTTCTCCGTATCCAGCCGCATGAGCATTAAGCTTTTCTTCTACTTCTACAATAATGTACTCTTCGGATTTGGTCGCTAACTGCTTATTACTTGATGATAACTGCCACCACAAAATGCCTGATAGCACTAGTACAGTTATAAATATACTACCGACACTTAGCCAGAGTAACTTTTTTGCTAACGATATTTCTCGCATTCATCACACCCTTTAAATTAAAACTACTGATACAGTTTAGTAGATCTAATCAATGAAGCTATGAATATCGTTAAACAAATTGAATTTAATACAATACGTTGAGTTTTTTAAAGTTTAGCCAAACGTGCCGTTGTAATTGAAGCTGCAATTAATAAACATACACTTACCCATAAACACGCACTAAGCCCATATACTTGAAAAACCCAGCCAGAAAGCACCGTACCAAGCAAACGCCCTATCGCATTGGCCATATAATAAAAGCCAACGTCGAGCGACACCCCATCGTTTTTAGCAAAACTTACTATTAAGTAACTATGCAGCGATGAATTTACAGCAAATACACCACCAAAAATAAGTAAGCCGATTACAAGCGTAAAATGTACCGCTACATCAAATTGGATCAACAACGCTAAAATGCCAGTTACGCCACTTAATAGAGCAACCCACCAATACGCTTTTTTGACTGAATGTGAGTTTGAATCACTTTGCCCTGTTATACGCGGTGCTTGCGACTGCACCAATCCATAAGCAATTACCCACAAAGCCATAAAGCCGCTTACCCACCAGTGATCCCAATTAAACTGAGCGGCTAAGTAAACCGGCAATGCAACCACAAACCATACATCGCGCGCCGCAAACAAGCATAAACGCGCTGCACTAAGTAAGTTGATTGCCCGCGATTTAGAAAATAATTCTTTAAACTTAGGTTTGTTTTTAGCTTTACCAATATCGCCTTTTAAAAAAATTAAACTAATAACCCACGCAACACTAAGTAAAGCAATTAGGCTAATTAATGCCCCCACAAAACCAAATACGGTAAGTAGCAAGCCACCTAAAAAAAAGCCCACTCCTTTTAATGCATTTTTAGAGCCTGTAAGTATGGCAATCCATTTATATAATTGGCTTTGCCCTGCATCGTCTTGTGGTACTAAATACTTAATGGCGCTTTTTGCGCTCATTTTATTTAAGTCTTTAGCTATGCCACTCAGTGCTTGCGCTGCCATAACATAGGCAACGGTTAGCCAATCTCCAGGCACGCAAAGCATGGCCAAAGCTACAAGCTGTAGCCCAAGCCCTACATTCATGGTTTTGTTTAACCCTAAATATGCCCCAAGCCATCCACCTACTAAATTGGTGATTACGCCAAAAATTTCATAAAACAAAAACAACATGGCTATTGCAAATGCACCATAACCCAACTGATGAAAATACAGCACCACCAGCATCCTTAGTGCGCCATCAGTAAGGGTAAATGCCCAGTAATTACCGGTAATTATTAAATATTGTTTTATAGAGCTTGGTAAATTAGCTAACTGCGCAAGCATAGCGTTAAACCTTTTTAAACGAGATTAAGCCAAATCACTTTGTGCAACTTTAAGCATTAGCTCAGCGGTACGGTTTGCATAACCCCACTCATTGTCATACCAAGCGTATAATTTAAGCTGAGTGTTGTTAATTACCATAGTTGAAAGCGCATCTATGGTGCAACTACGTGGATCTGTTTTGTAATCTATAGATACAAGCGGTCTTTCTTCGTAGCCTAAAATGTCTTTTAGCTCGTTATTTGCAGCGTTTTTAAACCAAGTGTTTACTTCATCTTGTGTAACACCTCGCTCTAGCTCAAACACGCAATCAGTAATTGATGCATTTGTAAGTGGTACACGCACAGCATGGCCGTTTAATTTACCTTTAAGCTCAGGAAAAATATGCGTAATAGCCGTTGCACTACCGGTTGTAGTAGGAATTAAACTAGTACCGCACGAACGCGCACGGCGTAAATCTTTATGAGGTGCATCTATAATAGTTTGGGTATTAGTAATGTCGTGAATAGTGGTCATTGAGCCGTGTTTAATGCCCACTTTTTCTTGGAGTACTTTTACTATTGGCGCTAAACAGTTAGTTGTGCAAGAAGCCGCAGTAACAATTTTATGCTCACTTGGGTTATATAGGTCATCGTTTACACCCATTACTATATTTAAAATACCGTCTTCTTTCACAGGAGCCGTTACTACAACGCGCTTAACACCTTGCGCTAAATATTGATTTAACAGCTCAGTGGTTTTCATTTTACCGCTGGCCTCTATTACGACATCGCAATCTGACCAATTAGTTTCATTTATGGTTTTGTTGTTGGTAACTGCAATCGTGTGTTTACCCACACTAAAGTTATTATCATCACTAGTAACCTGCTGCGCTAAGCGTCCGTGTACTGAGTCAAACTCAATTAAATGTGCGTGTGTTTTAGCATCGCCCGCTACATCATTTACTTTAATAAACTCTATTTCTGGCCAATCAACTGCTGCACGCAGTGTTAAACGTCCCATACGGCCAAAACCGTTAATGCCGACTTTAATAGTCATAATTAAATACCTTTAATAAGTTAATTTATTAGTTAGTTACAACAGCTAGCTGCACGTTCAGGGCGATTACCCATAGCGTTTAAGCGCGTTAAATCGTTTTGATAAAATGAAGGGTTAGCAGTAAGCGTTTGCGTTAATACATTTTTAGCCCACTCTGGCAGTGCTTTGTTAATACTGTAGTACACCCATTGATTTTGTTTACGGTCGCTCAATAATCCGCATTGTCTTAACTGTGCTAAATGGCGAGATACCTTAGGTTGGCTTAATTTAAGTGCAGCAACAAGCTCGCATACACACAGCTCTTCTTCGTGGCTAATTAGCAGCATTGCTTTTAAACGTGTATCGTCCGCTAGGCATTTATAAAATTGAAGTGGGTTGAATTGTTCCATACTGTCCTCACTGTGCTTATGCATACACAATAAAACAAAATAACAACATATGGAATAGTGAATATACGTTTTATCGTATATTTATGCCTTAAACGCAAAAAAGCACACAACGACTAATTGTCGTTGTGTGCTTTTATAACTTTTCTTTATTTAGTTATTAAATAACTGAAAGCTCTACTTCAATATTGCCACGTGTTGCGTTTGAATAAGGACATACTTGGTGTGCTTTATCTACAAGCGTTTGCGCTGCAGCTTTATCCATATCACCTAGTGATACAGCAAGTTTTACCGCAATACCAAAACCGCCTTCAATAGCACCAATAGACACTTGTGAGTCAATATGCGTGTCGCTTGGTAAATCTATTTTTTTCGCTACCAGCTACAAATTTAAGTGCACCAATAAAACATGCTGCATAACCTGCGGCAAATAATTGCTCTGGGTTAGTGCCTTGACCGTCGTCTCCGCCTAAACCTTTAGGTGTTGATAAATTTACATCTAAACGACCATCATCAGATTTAGCTACGCCTTCACGGCCGCCAGTTGCAGTTGCTTTTGCAGTGTAAGCTACGTTTTGTAATACATTCATAATGAACTCCAAAGTTTTAAAATATCAATCAATTTAGTTTGTATGCAAAATAATAGAACAAGTAATTAGAGATTGCAAATACTTTGCATGCAAATTAAAATAACATGTATTGAAATGAAGGATAACGTTATGCCGTTTGAGCAATTAAAGTTAAAAAATCAGCTATGCCATCGGTTATATATGGCATCTAACAGCATTGCGCGTGCGTATCGCGAGCCTTTAAACGAACTAAATTTAACTTACCCGCAATACGTAGTAATGATGGCACTGTGGGAAGAAGACAAAGTAACTATTGCAGATCTTATTGATAAAACCGCGATAGATGGCGGTGCTATGACCCAAATACTCAAAAAAATGAGCGACAAATCATTACTGGCTGTTATTAAAGATGAGCACGACAAACGCAAACGCCTAGTGCAGCTAACCCAGCATGGCCAATCACTTAAGTTAAAAGCAGCCGATATTCCTAAAAATATTTTATGTAAATTTGATAGTGTAGATGCAACACAAGCGAAACAGTTGATGCAGCTGCTCGATTTAGTAGTAAACGACTTAGCCGATTAGGCTCTTAATTTTTAAACAATAAACGTGTTTTAAAAGGTTTTTAAAATGACTCATATTAAAAAATTACTATTAGCTGCGGCGTGTAGCACGGCACTTTTAGGTAGCAACGCCGTATCTGCTAATACTGCTAATACTGCTAATCAAAATGCTGATTTAAAAACAGTAGCCACTTTTGATGCGCAGCACCCACCGGGCAACATTGCTATTACCCCATCGGGCAGAAAGTTTTTATCTGTGCATGGCTTTTTTGGCCAAAAGCAAAAAATTATGGAGCTTTTAAGCGATGGTACAACTAAGCCCTACCCTAATGAAGAGTGGGCATACGCGTACAATAACGGTAAAGGTTTTTACGACGTACTTGGCATAAATGTATCAAGCGATGGCGTTTTATGGATGCTCGACACTTCAGGCCCAGATCATGCTGGACGCTTAGTAGGTTGGGATACAAACAAAGAGCAACTGCACAAAATTATTTATCTGGCTAAACCGACCATTACCGACACCTCGTTTTTAAACGATTTAGTCATCGATAATAAACATGGCGTTGTATACATTGCCGACACAGCACAAGGCAGCCAAGCCGCTATTATTACGGTTAACCTTAAAACAGGTGTCGCACGCAGGGTATTACAAAATAGCCATTACACCACAGCCGAAAATATCGATATGGTTATTGATGGGCGCACAATGAGCCTTGGCGGACAACCTGCCCGCTTAGGTGTTAACCCTATTACGCTTGATCCTAACGAAGACTGGCTTTACTTTGGCTCTATGTCGGGCACATCGGTTTACCGCATTGCCACCAGCGATATAAATAACGAGAGCCTTTCGGCTAAAGCACTTGAAGACAAAGTTTCGCGTTACGGCACTAAGCCAATTTCAGACGGTATTATTGTTGATGGCGGCGGTAACGTATATGTAACCGACATAACCAATGGCGCAATTGGCGTAGTTAAACCCACTGGCGACTACGAAGTATTATTTAAGGACGAACGCTTAAGCTGGCCTGATGGTTTTAGTTACGGAGCCGATCATAAAATATACTTTACCGTTGACGATTTACATAATTCTCCAGTGCTTAATAATGGCAAAAATCAAAGCCACGGTAAGTTTAAAGTAATGTCGTTCGAGCCTTTAGTAAAAGGAAAAGTAGGCCGTTAATTTACTTTTTAAGTGAGTACATTTTTAAAAAAGCCTTGCACATTTAAGTGACCTAATAGTTGCAGGGCTTTTTGTTAAAAATACACCACGTTGGTGCATCTTTTAGTAATACTTCACCTCTTTGGTGCTAATCCTTAAGTATGTATTTACACTTAAATACTAAACACCTGATTTCTATTCATAAAATATTCAAGTTAATGTTGGCATACTTCTTCCTATAAACTGATGTGTTCAGTGAAAATACCAAGGAAAAACCATGTTCAATTTATACCATACCCTTTACCTTTTATGGCGTTTAGACATTAGCGTTTGGCAAGTTAATGATCCAACAAATACCCGCACTACCGCTGATAAAGAACGCGCCTATGTTAAGTAGCATCGTATTGTGTAAAGGCTTGGCATAAAGCTTAAATGTATAAACCTACTTTAGGCTAAGCTTTTGCACACTATGAAATTTATGTGTACATTTTAATTAAACTTCAAATTAATCATTCAATATAAAAACAACTCCCTTGTAATAAACTCCATATTTAAAAACCTCGAAAAAATTAGTAAAAACACTGCGTTTATAACTTTGCAAGCAGCCCTATTGCGTTGTATTGTTGCACCCTATTGAAAATTTTTAGTTGGAACGTGTATGCACGCTTTGGAAGTTAATTTTGATGGCTTAGTTGGCCCTACTCACAACTACGCTGGTTTATCGTATGGTAATGTTGCCTCGTTAAATAACGCAGCAAGCTTTTCAAATCCTCAAGAGGCAGTGCTTCAAGGCCTTGAAAAAATGAAAGCCATGCACGACAAAGGCCTAACTCAAGGTGTATTTGCCCCTCATGCGCGCCCCGACTTAAACGTACTGCGCCGCTTAGGCTTTACCGGTAACGATGCACAAGTAATTCATAAAGCATTTAAAGCAGATCCTATTTTATTACGCGCGTGTTATTCAGCGTCAGCAATGTGGACAGCCAATGCCGCTACGGTATCGCCATCTCCTGATACAACCGACGGCAAAGTACATTTTACTTCAGCTAATTTAAATAATAAGTTTCATCGTTCATTAGAGCCTGCAACCACTACACGCTTATTAAAAGCGATGTTTAATAACGACAAATACTTTGCGCACCATACCCATTTGCCAGACCAAGGCTTTTTTGGCGACGAAGGTGCAGCAAACCATACTCGTTTTTGTGACAGCCACGGCGAGCAAGGCCTTGAAATGTTTGTATTTGGTGCCAGCGCGTTTAACAGCCAATTACCAAAACCAGCTAAATTTCCTGCAAGGCAAACACTCGAAGCCTCAGAAGCAATTTGTCGCTTGCATAACTTAAAAGATTCAAGCCAAATTTTACTACAGCAAAATCCAGACGTAATAGACCAAGGTGTGTTTCATAACGATGTAATTGCAGTAGGTAACGCAAACGTATTACTGTGCCACCAGCAGGCATTTTTAAACCAAGCTTTGGCACTGCAAGATATTCGCGAAGCGTATGTGGGCAATAAAGAATTTTACATTATTGAAGTACCTACCGATAAAGTAAGCATTACCGACGCTGTAAGTAGTTACTTATTTAATAGCCAGTTAGTGAGCCTTGAAGATGGTTCAATGCTGTTAGTGGCACCACAAGAATGTAAACGCAACAGCGCGGTTAACGCCTACATTGAAGAAATGATCATGGCTGATAACCCAGTAAACCAAGTGCAGTTTTTTGATTTACGCCAAAGTATGCAAAATGGCGGCGGCCCTGCTTGCTTGCGTTTACGTGTAGCCCTTAACGAGCAAGAACTTGCTGCAGTAAACCCAGAGGTTATTTTAACTGATACTAAATACACACAACTGTGTGACTGGGCAAAACGTAACTACCGCGACAAATTAGGCGCAAGTGACTTTGCAGACTCAGCCCTATTAACTGAAAGCTACCAAGCACTTGATGAGCTAACGCAGCTACTAAATTTAGGCTCAGTGTACGACTTTCAATTAGAAGGTTAATACCTCAGTTAACACAAAGGCTAATACTACGGCTAATACAAAAATAGCGAGCCAAGGCTCGCTATTTTTATTTGTGTTTATGTTAATACATATTTAAGCATCTTTGTTAACAGTTATTGCCGACGCCATAGACTCAGATATATGCAGCGTACGCTGCGGAAACGGAATACTCAGCCCAGCACCTTCAATGGCTTCTTTAACGCGTTTGTTTAAATCCCACACGGTTTGCCAATAATCACCATTAACAGCCCACGCACGTAATTGAATGTTCACTGCGCTTTCGCCTATTGATGTCACCATTACTTTAGGTGCAGGCTCTGCGAGTAATCGGCTCTCTGATGCAGCTAATTCTTTAAGTACATTTAAGCCAACGTCAATAGAGTCGGCATACGAAATACCCACCACTATGTCCATTCGTCTTTTGCCATTACGGGTAAAGTTTTTAATATTGCCACCCCACACTTTGCCGTTAGGCGATGCTATATAAAGACCGTCGGTGGTTTTAAAAATAGTGGTAAATAGGTTTATTTCACTCACAGTACCAAGCGTGCCACTGGCATCAACAAAATCGCCTATTTTAAAAGGTCTGAGTATTAGCAGCATAATACCCGCAGCAATATTGCTCAGCGTATTTTTAAGGGCTAAACCAATCGCTAAACCAGCAGCACCCATAAGCGCAATTAAGCTTGCCGTATTAACGCCAAAAATATCTAAAATAAATAGCCCACCAATTATATAAACTAAATAACCAGCAATACTCGATAAAAGAGGAAGCAGCGTACTATCCACTCTTTTTAATGGCGATTTAGAGTTTTTAATCGCTTTTTTAACCGAGCGTGCAATTAAGGCACTCGCAACTAAAATCACCAACGCTAAAATCACCTTGTAACCTAAAGTGATGATTGTTTCTGAATGGCTTTGCCAAAACGCTAAGAGTTTATCTTTCATGTTTGTTCCGATAAATGTGGCTGAAACTCAGCAAAATAATGGTTAAATCTAATAAAAACCGACTTCAAAAGAAGTGGCGCGAGTATATAGAATAAAAAATTTAAACCTACCTTTTTTAATCACTTATTCCAATTTTAATAACGGCCTAAAAACCATGGTTATTAGAATATAAAACACCGCCATTTATAGCGACTATTCAATGTAGGTTAATCGTTTATTGGTATGGTGATTTTAAGTTTTTAACGTTCATTAAAGAGGTCATCTATGGAAAAAGAAAAAATAGTACTCATAACCGGCGCTTCAAGTGGCATTGGCGAAGCAACCGCAAAAACCCTTGTTAACAACGGCCATAAAGTAATACTCACCGCGAGACGCGAAGATAAGTTAACTGAGTTAGTTGAGTCGCTAGGCTCAAATAACGCACTGAGCGTAGCTGCAGATGCAACCGACTTTACCGCGCTTGAAAACGTAGTTACCAAAGGCATTGAAAAGTTTGGCCGATTAGATGTAGCCTTTGCTAACGCGGGTATGGGTGTTTCAACCGCTGGCACCGAAAAAGGTGATCCCGATGAGTGGTCAACTATGATCGACATAAATATTAAAGCCCTACTGTGGACTGCAAAATTAACACTGCCGCATTTACGCCAAAACAAAGGTCACTTTATATTAACCAGCTCTGCCGCTGGCCGTAAGCCAATTGGAGGCTCTATTTACGGTGCAACTAAATGGTTTGCTTATGGCTTTGGACAAAACTTAGCTGAGGAAATGAGCCAGTGGAACGGCCGCTGCACAACCATAGCACCAGGTATGGTAAACACCCCGTTTTTTGATGACGCTAAACCCGATAAACTCGACCCACAAGATGTAGCCGACGCGGTATTGTTTGCTATTGAAGCAAACCAGCGCAACAGCGTACGCGAGATTTATTTAATGCCAACTAATTAACGTTGGCTGGGGAGTTTGACTGTCAGGTTTAATGCTAATGGTGTTAAACCTGATGGTTATTAGTACTTAGTTTGGGTTAGGTGTTAGTAGGTAAGAATGAATTAAAGGTATTACGCATTTAAAGTCTTATTAATTGCCAATGCTGCCCTTAAACCATATGTAAGCAAAATATAAGACAACGGCAATATATCCAAAAGAAATAATTAGGTTTACTTTCCAAAGGTTTAGCCAAAAATTGCCTCTGAAATAAGTGCGTTCTCTTACTTCATGGTTGAACAATGCTACTGAAGAGGGCACTAATATTAACGCAGACCAACCAAGTATAGGTAACACCATAAACATAATGCCTATGCCTGTACCTCCTGCTGAAGCGTCGGATGCTTCACCATCAATTGGGGCTAGCATCACGTAGCCTAAAATAAACCCAACAATCGCAAGTATAAAACCTAAAAGCTGAAATGTTCTCATTATTATCCTTGGCAACTAACGAGACTGTAAAATAACTCCAACAGCCAAATTCAATTAAAAAATGATCTCCTTTAATTAACCCTAAGCGTTTTTAAAGCATTACAAGATTTAGATTGGGTGTCACTGTAATTCACGCTGGAGCAAAACTAACTGTTTTTTGTCCTTATTGGATCGTCTTGTTATATGGCGTTTTAATTGCATACGTTTCATACTTTACAACAAACTCTTTAGCTTGCGCTAGAGTTTCTGGATAAGGCACACTCTCGTAGCTGTTTTTAATTAGTCGAATTTTTTGGAATACAAAACCATGCTCAATTAAAAACTCTACTTTTTTCCATTGTGCCGTATCTGATTTTTTAGGTGGTTTAAAATGACGGCCTAAATTTACAGCTACACCTTTACAAACAGGACACTCAATTACTTTGGGGTAATGACATGGTTCAAGATTGAATTGGCGCATGTTTGAGGTTTTACATTCACAACAAGCAAAAGACATAGAATACTCTGGCCCCTGATATTTGACCTGTGGTTTAGGAAAATCTCTATAACCAGCTTTTCTACGAAGCTCCATCCTCGCTTGTTTATCCATACTTGATTACGCCTTATAACGCCTCATTCAGAGGCTTAAAATTGTTGGCTAAAATGTTGAGGAACGAAAACAGCCAACTGTTTTAAGTCCTTTGCAATGACTTGTTATGTTGCAATTAGCTGAAGTAGATCTTGAGCGCCATATATTGTTATAAATGACACAAAAAACAAACCAATCAACCTCAAACCTTTGTGAGCATCAGCAGGGACAGCGACCGTAGCAGTAATCCCAAACTTTTCGCCCAAATACCACAAAACCACTTTATTTAAACCCCAAAATATTAAAAAGAGATTAATGCAAACCAATTTTTCATACCACATCTCAAGGTAATAAAAAGTAAAGAAGAGAACTAAGGATATTATAGATAATATAAATAGTGCCTTTTTAATAATCTGAAGTGACAAACCTTCTCCCTGCAACATAACAATTTAGTCTACGACATTTGTCGTTTTACAAACCGACAAATGTCTTTATATTACAATGATTTTATCCTAGCTATAAAATAAACAACTGTAAACAGTTAGTTAGATTCGCCTTACCTTTTCTAAATGTAGCAAAACCCCAAAATGGTGGAGATCAGTAATATCAGACGTATAGCTGATTAGTTATACCCGTTGATTATTAATTAACAGGTTATATTTTAAATACCTGTGTTTAAACCAATAGCGCGTACACCCCATAACCCTTAAACTTGTAACTCGTTATTACTTATAAAATTAGTTAAAAATCACAATCCACTTTTATTATATCCTGTGTATTTTTACTCCATGTTAAATACTCTTATTTCTCACTTACATACCTAGAGTGTTGCATGAATGGGTTATGGATCTTAAACCGCGTTAACACCCTACGATGAATTGACGTATTTAATAGCCTTAAAACAAACAGGCTCACCACTTTTAAAATTTGCAATTAATAGCTGGTTTTACTAGCTGTCCACCTCATAGCGTGTTTTTAGATTTATTAGAACGGTAACTCCTCACCATTAAAACTATAAAGTTTTCCCGTATTATCAATAGATAAATTCAGAATAACGTTCATAACTCCAAGAGCCGAATCTACAACATTTTCACTTGCTGTAGAGCCACCCATATCTGTTTGAACCCAACCGGGGTGAACAGCTACCACAGCCACATTATCATTAACAAGTTCCTGTGATAAGTTCACTACTAGCATATTGGCTGCTGCTTTAGACATTCGATAACCATACCAATCCACACTTTGTTCTAGCGACAAAGATCCCATAGCAGAAGAAATAACGGCTATCTTACATAAGCGTTTTTTATTTATTAAAGGTAAAAAGCAATGAGTTAAATATAGTGGTCCAAGTGAATTCACCTTAAAACACATTTCAGCATTAGCGTAATTAATAGTATGGATACTTGTGTTTTCTCGATCCAAATATCCCGCATTATTTACTATTAAATCTAATTTAATATTTTCCTCATTAAGTTTACTTGCCAACGTCTTAATTTTTTCAGGGCAAGTGATATCCATTAGTTCAATAGACAATTTATTTGGAAACTTACCTTTCAATGAAACTAGAGCAACCGCCGTTTCTAGATTTCTACAGGTAGCAATTACTGTCCATCCATTTATAAGGTATTGTCTGGCTAATTCGAAACCGATTCCCCTATTAGCACCCGTTATTAATACAACTAAGTTATTCATTGTTTATACCTATAAATCTTACAATTTAGTCTACGACATTTGTCGTCTAAAAATGACAAATATCCTTATATTACAATGGTTTTACCCTAGCTATAAAATAAGTATTTGTAAACAGTTAGTTCAGTCTCAACTTTTCTAAATGCAGCAAAAATCCCAAATGATGGAGGTCAGTAATATCAGGTAAATTGCTGTTTAGTTGCACAGCTTGATTATTAGTTAAAAGATTATATTTTAAATACCTGTGTTTAAACTAATAACGCGTTCAACCTTAAACTTGTAGCTCGTTATTACTCATAAAGTTAGTTAAAAATCATAATCTACTGCTATTGAATCCTCTGTATTTTTACTTCATATTAAATACTCTTATTTCTCACTTATTATGCTGTTATGTCATTTTTAAAATTTAGCCATGCACTTATTCTCACACTTGCTAGTACCTTACCGCTTACAAGCCATGCTGCGCTTGATAAAAATGAGCGTGAAATAGTAAAACAGGTCGATAAAAATATTCCCCAAGCACTGCAAGAAATAGAGCAAGCCGTAAATATTAATAGCGGGTCGCTTAATATTGAAGGTGTAAAAAAAGTAGGTGCGCTGACAAGTGAGCAGCTTAAAGCCATTGGTTTTAAAGTAGAATGGCTTGATGGCAGTGCGTTTAACCGCGCAGGGCATGTATTAGCAACCCATGAGAGTGAAAATCCCGATGCAATAAAAATACTGATGATCGGCCATCTAGATACGGTATTTGCCAAAAACGATGACTTTACTACCTATAAAAAGCTTGATGCCAATACAGCCAGTGGTCCAGGCGTTGCCGATATGAAAGGCGGTAACACGATAATAATTACCGCTCTTAAAAGCTTACAAGCCCTTAACTTACTCGAAAATGTAAGCATAAAAGTATTATTGACTGGCGATGAAGAAAGCAGCGGTCGCCCGCTTAGCTTATCTAAACAAGCTATTGTTGATGCAGCAATTTGGGCTGATGTAGCGCTTGGCTATGAAAATGGCGATAACAATATAAAAACAGCTATGGCGGCGCGCCGTGGTTATACAGGCTGGACGCTAAACGTAACGGCAAATGCAGCGCATTCGTCACAAATATTTAGCGAAAGCGTTGGTTATGGCGCTATTTACGAAGCATCACGCATTTTAAATGATTTTAGAGAGCAACTTGCCACGCAACCTAATTTAACATTTAACCCAGGGCTTATTGTAGGTGGTACAAATGCCGACTACGACAGTGCTAATTCGTCAGCAACGGCGTTTGGTAAAAGTAATGTAATAGCACAAACCGTGCATGTAGCAGGTGATTTACGCGCACTTTCGCCAAAGCAATTCGAAAACGCAAAAAGATCAATGCAACTCATTGCTAGCAACAGTTTAAATGGCAGTAAAGCAGAGCTTATTTTTGAAGACGGTTACCCGCCAATGGCATTAACTGATGGCAATAAAAAGCTATTAGAATTATACAGCGACGCAAGCCACGATTTAGGCTTCAACAAAGTAGTAGCCGCCAACCCTCGCAACGCAGGTGCAGCTGATATTTCGTTTGCGGCAAATCATGTTGATATGGCACTTGATGGTTTAGGTTTGATGGGCAGCGGCGCGCATACTAAAAACGAAACAGCCGATTTAACCAGCCTTGATAAAAACATTAAAAAAACTGCATTACTCATTTATAGATTAGGAAAACTGTAATAGTAAATGTATTTTAAAGATGAGCGTAGGCCAAATAATAACCGTCCTACGCTTGTACTTACTTTTAAGACATTATTTTAAACAATAATTCTCGCACTGTGGCCGGTTCAAACGGTTTATCACAAATAGCATCAACTCCCGCTTGAGCAATATTAGCTAGGTGGGTGTCGTTTGCCTCTGAGCTCACCATTAAAATAGGAATATGTGAGTAGCTATTAGAGCTTCTAACGGCTTCTGTTAGTTCTCGTCCGTCCATTTCTGGCATGTTGTAGTCGGTTACTATTAAGTCAAACGATTGGTTATTTAAGTGCTCAATAGCTTCTTTACCGTTTTCAGCTTCTACCGGTGCAGGTATTCCCATACCCGCAAGTACGCGTATTATGTGTTTACGCGCAAAGCGGCTGTCGTCTACCACTAAAACTCGCAGCAGCGTTACGTCAAAATGATCAAGTTCTACTTCTTCTTCGCTTATAATATCGAGGGTTGCTTTGAGAGCGCGGGTAATGGCTTTTGCGCTAAAAGGCTTAGGCAAAATAGCTAGGACACCCGATTGGCGTAATTGCTCAAGGTATTTTTTATTACGCTCGCTCGATATAAGCATAAAAGGTTGATGCTCGGTGATAAGGTTTGATCTTATTTCTTGCAATAGTGAGTCGGCTGTCCCGTCAGATAAATACATAGAGCTTATAACTAGATCAGGGTGATAACTTGCCAATAAGCTAAGCGCTTGTGTTTGTGTAGATGCAGTTTCAACTTGTTTTACACCACTTTCTAAAAGCGATTTTATTATTATTTTTTGCTGAACCTCTGAAGGCTCTACAAGTAAAATGGACAAGTTTGCTATTGCAGTTAAGTCGCTCATTCAGATCTCTTTAGTATTGTTATAATCAGGATAATAATAACATTTTTGACTCGTTAATATTATATAAAGAGATTGTAATATTTAAGAAAACATTATCAATCCCTTTAAAATATAGCACTTCTTAATTAGATTGAATGTAATCTAATGCATTCATTTTTTTATATGTGACGTTAGCGTGCAAAATATGTGCAGGTTCAGGGTCAACCACTTCAACAGGAATGTCGTAATTTCGGGCTATTTCAATTGCCATTTGCGTAATATTAACGCTAAACGAGGTGCCCATAAATACAATTTTATCGGCGTTGAGCATACGCTGTTGTGCTTGTGTTATTCTGTAAAGCTCGGTGTAGTATTCGTCAAATAATAAAACAAAGGGCTTAAATGAATGGTTTAGCTCAGGCGTTTGGTGTTGAATATTAAATAGCTCAAAAAGAGACTCTTGCAGGCGGCTTTCGTCTACGCTTTCCCACGGGGTGGCAAGTGGCGTGACTGGCTCACCTTGCTCATGAAATAAGGTCATTTGATCAAGCCTGCCGTGTATCGCTATGTAATTTTTGTTACCCGCTTTGCCATCAAGCCCATCTATGTTTTGAGTAATTAGGTTTTTGTCACTTAGCCAATGGTGTACGTCGTTTGGGCCATGGTTACGATACGTTGCAAAGCGATGGTAATACCATGCTAAAAACTCTTTTGGGGCGTTTTGGTACATTGCGCGTGTTGCCATTTCCATAGGCGTATAATTTTTACTGCCAATGGTCCAATAGCCATCCTCCCCTCTAAAAGTAGGAATACCGCTGGCTGCACTGACTCCCGCTCCGGTAATGTAAAGGGTATTCACTTTGGCGCCTCGTAACCGAGTACGTTAGCGCTTACTTGCTGACTGTTATCTATACCGCCAATTCGGTATAAAACACCGTTGTGCTCAAGTAAACCACGGTGATCCATACTTTTTACGTCAACCGGTGATAAAACCTGCCATTCGTTTTTATCAACACTAAAGCGCCAAACATGGTCACTTGCTGGTGCAGGTTTGCCGTCGTAACCTATTGCGCTGTAGTTGTATGGGTTATTAGAGCCTGCCATCATATAAATATTGCCATTATAGCTAGTGGCTGCCATTCGGTAGTGAGCAGTGCCTGTTGGATGTGGCAAGGTACGCCAATCTATTTTTTGTGGGTTAGTTGAATCTATTGTGCCTTTTAAGCACTGTGCTACACCTGCAAACGAGCGACGCGAATCAGGATTAGCTTGTGTTTTAACGCCATCACAAATAACAATGGTGTTACCACTAATAGCGGCGGCTTGGCCAAATACAGGCTCACCTAAAAATGGCGAGGCTTGTTGCCATGTATTATTTTGCGTGTCGTATACTTGTACTAAGTTTACGTTGCCATCGTTATGCCAACCGCTAATTAGATAAATGTAACGCGCTTTGTAGCTCAGCGCTACGCTATCGTCTACGGGTACTGGCATACTCGCAAGGTGAGTGTAGGTATCTTTTATTACGTCGTACCTATATACGTCGGGGCTTGAAACTTCAGTATGATCCTCTGCTACCGTATAGCCGCCAAACACATAAGCGTACTCGCCTAAGCCGACTGCGGTGCTTGCTAAGCGCCCTTTTAATGGCAAGCTTGAAGGCACACCAGTTTTAGATTGCCACTGTGAATCGCCAACTTTAAGCGCCCACACTTTATTATGCACTGACGAGTATTGCTTATCGCGCCCCAGCCCCATAAAGCTTAAAAAGTAAGGCTGATTTTTAACAATAACTTTAGCCACAGCATTATTTGCAACAGGCTCAGGTAAAGCGGGAAGGCTTGCTAACGCAAGAGAAAAAAGAAGGCTCATAAGGCAAATAATTTAATAAGAATTAATATGCTCAGATTAAATTATTTTAGCCTTATGAGCCAGTATTGTTATATCTAAATAATCAAACGCTTTTGATTAGTAACCATATTAGTAGGAAGTACTAATATGCTGATTTACGTAAGCTGCATTTTGCGCTTCATCAACCATTGCGCTTGTATAATCAGTGACCGATATCTTGCTTTCGCCTGCATCATTAGTAAAAAATGTATTACTGCCGATACGGTAATTGCCTTTATTATCACCCAGACATAACTTGTGCAGTTTATTTATCAAGGTACTACCTACAAACTGCTGTAAGAGCATTTATAGATTTTTTAACGCGGCGCTAAAAAACCGCTATTAAAAATTTGGCGGAAGGTAATGTATTGTAGTTAAGGGCGTTGTGATGATGAGTTGTCTAAGGTGGTAGGTCAGCATGATTTTTTAAGATAAATAGGTTACGTTATCTAACCCTCGTTGTTTATTTTTGTACATAGCTTGATCTGCATATTTTATAAGTTCGTGATCTGTTTGTCCGTGCTCTGGGTAGTTTGCAATGCCAATGCTGGGTGAAATATTTAGTAGTACGTCATCTAACTTAAAGACAGCTTTAAACTCAGTGAGGACTTTATTTTTTATTCTGACGGTTTCGTGGCTAGAGCTTAAATTATCTAAAATAATTAAAAATTCGTCTCCACCTAAACGACCTACTGTGTCGTAATGCCTAACCGACGCTGAGAGCCTTTTTGCTATAGCACATAAAAGCTTATCGCCAGTTTCGTGTCCGTGGGTGTCGTTTACTGCTTTAAAGCCATTTATGTCTATAAACAGTAAAGAAAAAAACGTGTTGTCTCTGGTTGCACTAATAATTACTTTTTCTAATCGATTCATTAATAAAGAACGATTTGGTAGGCCAGTTAACACATCGTGCCGTGCCATATAATGGAGTTGATCTTCCATTACTTTACGTTCAGTTATATCGTGCGCGACAGCGATTCTTACTTGATGTTGCTCTGACCAACGAACAGACCATAATATATGAACTACTTGACCATCTTTTCTCATCCAACGGTTTTCAAAGCGAGGGTTCACCATTTCGTCAGACAACAGCGAAGTTACGGCATTATGCGTTTTATAATGATCACCTTCGTAAACATAGTTAATCATTTTTTTGCCTACAACTTCGTCGGCCGTATAACCAAATATTTGCTCAAATGCTGCGCTTACAAAAACAAATGTGCCTTGTTTATCTACTACACAAACGGCATCAAGCATTAAATCGAGTACTTCTTCTACATTAATTAATTCATTTTTTTCCATACTTTGGTGCCTTCAAAGCAAAACCAAGCGAATTTAAGTATTCTATATACCTTTAATAAAAGCAAAGGTAATTGAAACTACAATAATAGTTAATACAAAGTTGGATTAATCGTGCACGTATAATTAATATCGCCCTTGTAAAAGCATGATATGCAAAGTTAAATAATCAATAAGCGCAAAATACTTTGAAGTCCTTCAAAAATAGACTAAATTTTAAATAGTATATAACCATATAACTCTCATTAATTTCTATTTTTTAACTACTACAAAATTAGTTGTTTTGATTTAATCGCATTTATACTTTTACGCTGTTAATGTATGTTAATATTGTGTGATATCACATGTATTACAAAAACAGTCATTGTTTTTGATTTTTTGATTGCGCAGGAGATTTTTGGGTGAAAATATCACAACGTTTATTTTGGCCATTACTTTTTGTGTGCCCTCTTGTAATGGCTGAGCCGTTTGAAGATGAAGACCTCGATCTTGATGCTTTAATGGGTATGGATGTGCAAGCAACTTCTGCGATGAAAAGAGCACAATCAGCATTTGATACCGCTTCATCTATTTATGTATTAAGTAAAGAACAAATTACTAAATCTGGTGCTACATCAGTACCTGAAGCACTAAAAATGGTGCCGGGTTTAATTGTTCGTCAGCTCGATAACAATCAATGGGCTATTTCCTCAAGAGGCATTGCCTCTCGCTTTTCAAGCAAATTATTGGTTATGATTGACGGACAAAGCTTATATACTCCAAAGTTTGCCGCTGTTTATTGGGAAACACTCAACGTTCCTTTGTACGATATTGAACGTATTGAAGTTATACGCGGACAAGGCGGATTACTTTGGGGAAGTAACGCAAATAATGGCGTTATTAATATCATTACTAAAAATAGTATTGATACTCGCGGTGGACACGCAAGTGTAACAACTGGTAATCAAATAAATGTTGATGCTAATCTTCGCTACGGTGGTGATATAAGTAACATAGGCAGCTACCGTGTGTATGGGCACTTAAAAGATGCTAATGAATCAAAAAAAGGGATCTCACTCGATCCTAACGACACAACCAAACAAAACTCTTTAGGTTTTAGAGCTGACTTCACCCCTAATGATGAGTGGTCTGCGCTACTTCAGGGTGATGTAACTCATTCCACACTTGGCCAAAACTACCGAGGTGTTGTCGATGAAACCAACGAAAACATTTCATTTTCAGATGATTTAAAGCGAACAGACTCGCGCATAATGGCGCGCCTTGAAAACAGAATGTCGCCAGATGCCAATCAAATGCTACAAATTTCTTGGCTTAAACAAAATGGCTCTCAAAATTATATTAAAGAAGACTTTGAATCGATAGATATTGATTATCAAATGAACTTTATATATCAATCTCTACAGTTAGATTGGGGGTTGAACTACCGATACAATTCTATATCTTTCGCAGAAAGTGTATTTTTAGATAGCGATAAAAACTTTGATAGCCTCAAACAATATGGTGCACTTGTTCAAGCTCAATATAATGTGACTCCTGACACTCTCGACTTTATTATCGGTACTAAGCTTGATCATAACGATTTAACTGGCTGGGAAAATCAACCATCAGCAAGACTTATATACAAACCAGTAGATAACCATCTTACTTGGGGAGCAATATCGCGAAGTGTGCGTACACCAACATTAATTGAGTTTAACGATAATTTTAAAGTTAATGGTACAGAAATTAAAGATCTTACCGGTTTAAGTTCAGGCTTTGACCAAATAGACGACTACCGAATTGCAACCTACCTAAATGGTAATGATAAAGTTAAATCAGAAAACTATCTATCTTATGAATTAGGTTATCGTTTTACTGCTAACGATTGGTCATTAGATCTTTCTACTTATTATACCGATGCTAAAAACGTAGCGGTTATTGATATGAATACGCATGCTGAACAATTCACTCCTATACTTGATTTATTTCTAGCAGGGAGAATTCCAGAAGTATTTCAAGCACTAACAATGACTCGTATAGATTTAGACTTTGCATCTGTAGCAGACACAACCACTAAAGGGTTCGACTTAGTAGTATCATGGCAACCAATTGATAATCTCAATACTGAGTTTGGTTATAGTTACACCGATTATAACTACGATTTACCTCCTAGAGTAGAGCCCGCTATCGGGTATGACTCTAAAAACAGGCAGTTATTTGCAAAAGCCGATTATTCTTTTTTAACCAACCATAATGTGTTTGCGACATTACGAGCAGTAAACTCAAATGCATATAATACTGATAATTACACAACGTTAGATATTAGTTGGAATTGGCAGGCTACGCCTGTGTGGTCTACTGCAGTTTCGGGTAAAAACCTATTTTCAGGTTCACATATTGAGTACAGTAATACGCGCGAAACCTATACATTACCAAACTATATTGATGAATGTATTACGTTTACAATTTCAGCAAATTTCTAAGCTAATTAGATGATTAAATTAAGAAGTCTAATTCACAGAAGCTTAATAGCCTTGGTACTTTTAAGTACCAGCGTTGACGCTGTTGAAAAAGAATACATGCTAAAAGCAGGCTTCTTGTATAACTTTGCACGTTTTGGACACTGGGATTCTCATTTAGAGCCCCTTGATCAATTTACTATTTGTAGCCCTGATAAATACTTTATTGATGTGGCTAACACCGCTTTAAAAAATCGCACTATAAAAAAATTACCTTTACATAATAAATTAGTCACTATTGATGAAGTCACAACATCTGCGTGTAACATGCTATTTATCACCTCAGATACATTTGCTCAGTGGCAAAACATAACTCCTTTAGATCTAAAAAATATTATGGTCATTGGTGAAACAGACTCATTTATTGAAAATGGCGGCCATATCAGATTCTTTCTTTCCAGTGGTAAAATTCGCTTTGAAATTGCACCACAACAGCTTAAAGATGCAGGCATTACTATGAGTTCAAAAGTACTACGACTTGCACGCGTTGTAGATAGGTAATGCAATGAAAAAACTATTTGCATTAAATACAATGAGCAAAAAATTATTATTCATCTTAATGAGTGTCGCACTTGTATCAACCGCTACAGTAACCATTGTATTTAGTGCTTATGAAATCACCAGCGCTAAAGAAGAACAAATAGAAAGCCTAGGGTCGCTGTCTAAAATGCTTTCACCCAATATAACTGCTGCACTTATGTTTAATGATATAGATGCAGTACAAGAGCTTATAAACCCAATACTTATACGCTCAGATGTTATTAGTATAATGGTAACGAGTATGACTGGTGAACAACTTGTTATTGCTCAAGCCGAAAATGAAGAAATAGAACAAAGCATTGAGGTTAATACCCCCCTTCAGCTCGATATGCATGATTATGGCGTATTAAAAATACGCGCTAACAACAGTTACATTCAAGACAGAATCACTTTTTACTTTAAATTTATAATGATTTTGATGGTCTTTACCTTTGCTATCAGCCTCATTTTATCCCTTTTGCTAAGGCGCCGCTTTTTAAACCCTATTTTATATTTAGCACAAACAGCAAATAAAATAACAACGTCACATGATTATAGTTTACGCGCTAAACAACTATCACAAGATGAAGTCGGACAGTTAACTTCTTGTTTTAACGATATGCTATACAACATTGAGCAAAGAGAAAGCTCATTAGAAAACCAAGTTAGGCTTCGTACTAATGAACTTGAAAATGCAAATATTCAGTTGCAACAATATGCTTACCAAGACGGGTTAACCGATTTACCAAATAGACGGTATTTTTACGAGAAACTACAAAGCTTAGTAAGTATTAAGGGAATGAAATTCGCACTTATATTTATAGATTTAGATGGTTTTAAAGAAGTAAACGACAGCCTTGGACATGACTACGGTGATTTATTATTACACCAGGTAGCAACGAGGCTGCAAAGCTGTATAACAACAAAAGATACAGTAGCACGCTTAGGTGGAGACGAATTTACATTAATTTTAGAGGGTGTAAGTAGCCCTGATGAAGCATCAAAAATTGCCGAAGCTGTAAAAAGTAGTTTAATGCAGAGCATTAAAATAAAAAAAGAAACAGTCTATGTTACTGCAAGCATAGGTTTAACGTTTTTCCCTGCTGATGGTTTAACAGTAGAAGAGCTCGTTAGACGTGCTGATCAAGCGATGTATTTATCTAAAAATAAAGGGCGGAATCGCTATGAGTTTTTCTCCTATGCTATCGAAGAAAAAGCCACAGAAAAGCGTCGCCTGATAGAAGAGATACGCACTGCAATTGTAAAAAACCAATTTGAATTATATTACCAACCTATATTTTCAATTGATGGGAAATCAGTACCAAAAGCTGAAGCCCTTATTCGTTGGAACCACCCTGAACGAGGCCTAATAGGCCCCAATGAATTTATACCTGTTGCAGAAAAAAATGGATTAATAAACGACATAGGCCAATGGGTAAAATCTCAAGCAATTCAAGATACCGTCCAATTCAATGTTTTAAGTGAAAAGACAATTCAAGTCAGTGTAAATACATCACCTCTTGAAATTGACCGCGCTGGTTGCTGGGTGGATGAATGGATTGTTGCAAGTAAAAAGTACCAACTACCCGCCAACACTATTTTAATTGAAGTCACTGAAAATACCTTAATGGATCCAGATTCGTCAATACAGCGACAATTAAAACGCTTAAGCACTATTAATATAGACATAGCGATTGACGACTTTGGTGTTGGTTATTCTTCTTTGGCGTATCTACAGCGCTTAGATATAGATATTTTAAAAATAGATCGCTCATTTATAAGCGATATTGAATCAAACGATAATAGTATTGCTCTCGTGAAGGCTATTATAACTATGGCTCATAACCTAGATGTAATGGTGGTAGCGGAAGGTGTTGAAACACAAAAACAGTATGACCTATTAAAGCTGCTTGCTTGCGATTATATTCAAGGCTACATTTTTTCAAAGGCAATTACTAAACAGGAGTTTATGAAAAAGTATATAATACCAATCCGCAATAATACTTAATCATTTTGCGGGGCTAAATGTGCCGCTACCTGTGTTAAAAAATTCTCATTTAGAACAACTAAATAGCAAATTTTTTGCCTAGCTATCAACACGTTTTTCCATCCTCAAAATAGATCACTTAATTAAGCGAATTGGTATAAAACAAAAAGAAGTGATCTGATTTATGTCCATCTTGCTAGATTTTAGCAAGCCAACACAGAACACTTCTTTATTCTTGCGTTAAAAATTCATGTATTTAAAGCTTAATCCCAAGCTATAACCAGCGAGGGACTAGTTGCTTGTACTCTTTATATTGTATTGAAAAGCGATGAGCTAAATGAGCTTCTTCAACTAACGTCTGTCTATATATAGCTATAAAACCAATAACCAAACAGGTCAAACTAAATATACTAGGTAAGGCTAAAAAGAAACCCACTTGTGCAGCTACAACGCCTAAATACATCGGATTCCTAGAGTATTCATATAGTCCTGATGTTTTAAGCTCATGTGGTCCCTTAGGATCAATTCCTGAACGCCAAAGAGCTGCCATATGAAAATGTACAAACATCGTTAAAATAAAGCCTGCGGTCAATAATACATCGCCAAATAATACTCCTGGCCAGCCATTGAGTATAGGGAATAGCCCAAGGTAGCTATCTAACTCAGGTACAAACACTCTAATTACACATACAAACCAAATAGCAGCCCTGAAAAATTTAAAAACCATATGGTTCCACCAACTAGTACAAAACTTATCTCCGGGATAAATAACGCCTGATGGTGTGTCTCTATTTTTATAAATAATTCTAAATGTATAAAACCCCGCAACAAAAGTATAAAAAATAGCTAAGTAAATACGTGTAAATTCAACTAGCGAAGTAGAGTCATCTAAAAATGTTTCATAGGGCATCTAGTTACAGCTCACAATCATTATTGGTAGTAATTTTAAAACAACTAACTCAATAAATTTTAGTTATAAGGTCATGAAATTATATTAGTATTCATTGCCTTCATAAACAAGTTAAGTCAGTAGTTTGTTAACGAGTAATCATTAACTCATACCATTAATTTAAAATAACTTCGATTTATGAGGATCTCATACTTTTTATATAATACCAATCTGCTTATATATTTGAATTGATATTATTCACTCATATTTTTACATTCTATATATGCAAAAAAACGACTATTTCGGTTAGGACTTTCTTTAATTTGAAGCTTTGTACAGTGCAATAGTGCCCTCAGCGTTAGGAAGTCACAGTGAAAGACGACACTCGCATCGGCGATGCCACTTTAACTCGTTAAATTAAGTAGATTATTCACTGAGAGACGCTTCGCTCTAGAGGAATACCTGAATCACTTTTCTAAAAATGTAAAAAGCCCAGCTCGTTAGTTTCGGGAGCTCTACAACTTAATGCTTGTGTGATGTCATGATACCTTCAGCGGTGGAGAGTCATAGTGAAAATACTGCGCACTCATCGTAGAGCGGAGATTTTTTATAATTTTAGCAACAGGAGTCGCTATAACTAAGTAGGGGATCAAACTGATTCTTAATTTATGTCGTTCACTAGGATTGAGTGTTTAATGTGGGTGTTTGATAAAGCGTAATTGATTTAATTATAATCCGATATATGAAAAACCCTCCCAAACTTTACTTTTTTGCAGACGTAAAAAAGCCCGAATCGTTAGATCCGGGCTGTCTACAATGTGGAGCTTGTGTAATGTCATAGTGCCCACAGCAGTAGAAAGTCACGTAGCAAATGCTACTGTATTCGCCGACTGAGTTATTGAGGGATTTTGTTGTGATTCTAGCGTCGGGAGTCGCTATGC
>NZ_BADV01000091.1:0-217 GCF_000238895.1 Pseudoalteromonas sp. BSi20429
ACTAAGTTGCTAATTTAAACTCTAAGCTAGAGCAATTCTTTTATCCAACTTTCCTTGGTAGAAGAAGTTGGCTGGGATACCAGGATTTGAACCTGGGAATGCCAGGATCAAAACCTGGTGCCTTACCGCTTGGCGATATCCCAACAAAGAATTAATGTATAATTTTAGTTCTTATAAGAACATGGTGCGGAAAGAGAGACTTGAACTCTCACAACCG
>NZ_BADV01000090.1:0-43449 GCF_000238895.1 Pseudoalteromonas sp. BSi20429
AAAAATTTATTTGAATGGCTACCTGATTATACCGATCCACTCGGTAAACATTTTGGCTATCGTAAAAGTGCGCATTCGGGTCCGTTAGAACACGGAGAAACATATAGCTTTTACGCAGCTAATTTAGAACGTAAATATGGTCAAAATAATGCAGATTACATGCAAAAATGGCGAGAAGTTACCCTCGATAGAATGATTACATGGGGCTTTAGTTCATTAGGCAACTGGACAGATCCGAGCTACTACGATAATAAAAAAGTGCCCTATTTTGCCAATGGTTGGATTATAGGTGATTTTAAAACCGTATCAAGCGGCAACGATTTTTGGGGAGCCATGCCGGATGTATTCGACCCTGAATTTACAGTGCGTGCTAACGAAACCGTTAGTGTTGTTGCAAAAGAAGTTAAAAATTCGCCTTGGGCAGTAGGTGTATTCATTGATAACGAAAAAAGCTTTGGCCGCCCTGATTCCGTTAAAAGCCATTATGGTATTGTAATAAACACATTAGGCCGTGATGCTAAAGCAGTGCCTACTAAAGCTGAATTTTCTCGCTTAATGAAAGAAAAATATACTGATGTCGCTAAACTTAATAAGGTATGGCACTTAAACTTAGCCTCATGGGTTGAGTTTGACAAAGGTGTAACGGTTGATATAAAAAATGAAGAGCAGCTGGTCGATTTTTCTATATTACTCACCGCCTATGCTGATAAGTACTTTAGTGTGGTAAATGCCGCTATGGATAAATACCTACCAAATCATATGTATTTAGGTGCGCGTTTTCCTGATTGGGGCATGCCTATAGAAGTTGTTAAAGCCTCAGCTAAATATGTTGATGTAATAAGTTTTAACGCATACAAAGAAGGTCTAAGAGATGACAAGTGGGCGTTTTTATCACAATTTGATAAACCCGCTATAATTGGTGAGTTTCATGTTGGTTCATCTGATTCAGGATTATTTCATCCTGGGTTAATACATGCGGCTAATCAACAAGACAGAGCAAATATGTATACCGATTATATGAACTCAGTGATCGATAACCCCTACTTTATAGGTGCTCATTGGTTTCAGTATATAGATTCTCCGATTACAGGCAGAGCTTACGATGGCGAAAATTATAATGTAGGCTTTATAAGTGTCACTGATAGACCCTACATTGAAATGATTGGAGCCGCTAAAGCGATGAATGAGTCTATGTATGAGCGACGATTTAAAAAATAATTGCACATTCATCATTTAATTGTATATTTATTGGTCTGTTGTAATGTGTTAACAATAGACCATTCCTTTTTTTTTATATACACTGAGATAAGTACATGATCTTAACTCGAATAACGACTATTTATTAACCGTAGCTAAGGTCACATAAAGTAAATTAAATCTAGGAATAAATATGGCTGGTAACAGAGCAACAAAAATTTTGTCTGTAAAAGATCAAATCGCTGAACAATTACGTTCAGATATAATCTCTGGTGAAATGCCACCACAAACTAAGTTAAATGAAAAAGAGCTGGCAGAGCGCTTTGGTCTCTCCAGAGGCCCAATTCGAGATGTGATTTTGCAATTAACAAAAGAGGGTCTGTTGATTTCGCGAAACAATTGTGGCGCATCAGTCAACAGCGTACTAGAGCCTAAGCTACAGCGTTTAATGATTAAACTTCGTCGCAGCATAGAAGAGTACGCAATCACAGAGTTAAACGGTAATTTAACTGAGCAAAACATTGCTGAACTTGAAGGTATCTTAGCATCTCTAGAAGACGCACTCGATCGCGAAGATTATACCGAAGTAACTAAAATCGATATTTCGTTTCATCAGTATTTAATATACCAAGCTGGGGGCGAAGAGCTGGTAAATATTTGGTATCCGTATGTCATGCGTATGCGTTTAAACTACAAACGTATTACCTCAAGCTCTGAGTGTGTTAATGAGCATCGCGCTATTTTAGAAGCACTTAAAGCTCAAGATAGCGCCGCAGCAGTTAAGGCTGTAAAACATAATATCAAGTAACTACTTTCGAAGTCATTTTGATACTCCGTTATATAAACTAGCGGCTATGAAGTCATAAGGGCATGTTGATCTTTGTGGATTGAAACTTGTTCAATCTAGGAGCCGATTTAATCGCGGCCCGAGATTTGTAGTCTAGTGGGCTACCGAGCAAAACCTCCGCATCCAGCTCACGCCCCTTACCATCATCCATGTAGGTAAGAAAGAGTAAATCGCCCTAGTTTATATAAATTTCAGTTATAAAAAACTACCCTTTATTTATTACATTAAATGCATGAACACTCAATATCACTGAACGAGCTTTACACGCATTGAAACTGATGCGCTACGCCCTAAATTATCAACCACTCTTACGTCAAATTCGCCTACTTGCGGGTGCCAGAAAAAAGGCGTATCTCGCTCTACTTTACCAACAAAGCTGTTATCTACAAACCAATATAAAATACGTGAATCTGTATCTGTGATTGCGCTAAAAGGCAGGCCTTCTTGCTTCAATTTACTGGCTCTTATCGTGTAGCTAATTAAATTACTCGGGGATGTAATACTCGGTGCTGAGCCTCGTGTACTCGTGTCATTAATTAAGCATGAATCTAAATAAGGTGGAGGCTGGCGTTTAACAATACCTGCTTGTTTAAATAATCTGACTAAGTCAGATGGCCAAAATTCATAAACTGCCTTTGTAGTTGTAGATTCAACATACTGACAAGCACGTAATCCCGATACTTTATCAATATAAATTTCACGATGTACATCGGACACTTTAATTGGCGACTTACCTGGAATAAAAAGCCCTTTTTCTGTTTTAGGGCAATGCACATTAGGTAAATCACCTGTTGTTGAACAAATATCTACTTCTGTAATATTTAAACCACCTGGTTTTATATTGCCTTTGATTAAACCGTAACTATCTAATGAACGTATTATTTCAAAAAATAAAGGCGCGGCTGCTTGTCGCCCAATAAAAGATGGGTGCCCTTCTCCTGAGAAATTACCCACCCATGTAGCTAAAACATACGGACCAACAATACCTACTGACCATGCATCGCGAAAAGCAAATGAAGTACCTGTTTTCCAATATACAGGATATGATTGTCTTCTTTCTTTTTGAAATGAAATTTCATCAACTGCACTATTTTTACTTAGCATTTGTAAAGTCAGGTAGGCTGCCTCTGGGCTGATGAGTTGCTTAATATGATTATTTTGATTATTTGGGTTGTTTTGGTTAATAACAGTGGCGTCTTTTTTTAATATAACTTCATCCTTATACACCCCTAAATTAGCTAACATAGCGTATAACTTAACGAGCTCTAGCATCGTTACTTCACTGCCGCCCAGCGCAAGCGCTAAACCATAAAACTCTTTGGGCTGAAGCTTTTTAACATCGGCTGCAACGAGTAAATCGTATAGCCCAACTTTTTGTAAGCGATACATCAAATTAACAGCAGGCACATTACGGCTCAGCACTAGCGATTCAGTAGCCGATATAGGCCCTAAAAACTGCTGATCGTAATTCTCTGGTGTATATCCTCCAAAGCGTTTGGGGGCATCTTTTACAAGCGTTAATGGATGAATTAACCCTTCGTCTATAGCAAGCGCATAAATAAATGGTTTAAGGGTTGAACCTGGTGAACGTTTAGCTCTTACACCATTTACTTGACCTCTAATGTCATTATTAAAAAAATCCACAGAGCCTAATTCAGCAACTACTTCCATAGTTTTATAATTTAGTAAAATAGCAGACGTATTACTGAGCCCGTCTCTATGCCTGCGATTAATGTAATTTCTTGCATGGCGCTGAAGTAAGTTTTGTAAATTAAGGTCTATCGACGTTTTATATTCTCCAGGCTTTAGGTGCGGGTACTCGCTTTGTAAATTATTAATAAAATGTGGGGCTTCAAAAGGCAAGTCTGAAGAGGCATATACCTTTATCGGTAATTGCATAGCTGCTAGCCAGTGTTTATCGTCTGGGTACTTTTCAAGCCAACGAGTAAACAGTTTTTTTCTTGTTTCTAGCAATACCAGTTTAGCCGATTTTTTAATGGGATTTCGTTTGGTTGGGTTTTGCGGGATTAAGCTAAGTAATAATGACTCAGGTAAATTAAGATCAATAGCTGGTTTCTTAAAATAAATTAAACTGGCTGCACCAACACCTTCAATATTTGATCCATAAGGCGCTAAGTTAAAATACGCCTCGAGTATTTGGTTTTTACTGTAGTGTCTCTCAATTTGTAACGCTCGAAGTATTTGTTCTACTTTTCCAAAAATAACATGCGTATTCATCCCAAAGTGCAACCGGGCTACTTGCATTGTTATTGTTGACGCACCGACTCGGTGACTTCTTTTAATATAGCTAGTATAAAACGCATTTATTAAAGCAATAAAATCGATACCAATATGCTCATAAAAGTCTTGGTCTTCATACAATAAAGTAGCTTGTTGAACGCTCAAAGGGATTTTATCTATTGGCGTCCATAATCTATATCTATCGTCTGCGGCTAAATTTAAACGAAGTAATTTATCACTGCTATCGTAAAAAGCCGTTGAGTAAGCATTGGGCTGGGTAATATCCGGCTTTGGAGTAAATAAATACAACAGCACTGCAAGCAGTGCTGTTGTAAAAAAAGCCGTTTTTATTATAAAACTAAGCTTTTTATTTAGCGGCGGTAACATCAAAACGACCCGATTTTGAGTGCGCTTTAATACTTAAATCATACATAGATTCAGCATAAGCCGATGGCACTACAAAGCTGCCAGATGCAGTAGCCTTAACCTTAAAAGTAAGCTCAGTCATGCTATCGCCAAAGCTGCCATACAATATAACGCGATCCTCTCGTATATCTTTATAATCAGAGGTCCAGCGATTATAGCTATTGCGAACGCTGTCTCTGAGTACTTCAAACCCACCAGGTAGTAAATCAATAACAGCAACATCCGAAATATTTTTACCCGTTGTACTACGCACTCGTAATACAACGTTTAGTTCTTGACCTTGAACAGCGGTGGTTATCACATTACCTTTATCGTCTTGGTATTCTCTGACAACTTCTAAACCATTACTTAATGACTTTTGTGGCACGTTTGTATCAAAACCAGCTTGGCTCATCATGTAAAATGAGCGAGGTGGCGCTAATACATCAAGCGTTTTAACGTCATTTAAAAACGAGGCTTTAGGATAAGGTGTATAGGTTACGTCTAATGCCTTTTTTTCTGCCATTGTCGTTGTTGCCATTATTTTTACATCTTCAGGCTGGGCTTGTGATAACGCAACTTTTGAGTATGCCGTCATAGCAAGTACAGACCAAGCAGACGACAACGTGTTGTAGTCTCCTTTAAAAATAGGGTCAACGACATTAAACAAATCATCTTTAGTTAACTGCTTTAAGCGAGCAGGAAAATGTTTTGATAACAAATAAATATACTGTCCGTCGTGAGCTAAACGTGAGTCGTAAGCGCCCCAATTATCGTGCTGGGTATCTTGCCCAATTTTATAGCTATGGATCAGTGCTTGCGCTTTGTCGCTTGCACGTAATAGCTGATAAGTTGCGCCCATAAACGCGGACGTTATATCTTGTTGCCATACTTTGCTATTACTCGCATTTACACTTTTTTCTAAATCAGATAAGTAATTAGTTGTTACCTCACCTTGTCGTGTTAACAAATAAATGGCATAAGCGCGGTTTCTGTCATTCGTCTCTAAAGATCCGCTCGCTATACTGCGCACACCTTCAAAACCACTGCTCCACATATCATAAGGTATTGCTACGCCCGCTTCTTTTGCATCTAATAAAAAATGCATAACATAAAGAGAAGAATAAATAGATGCACTAGAATTACCCGGCCATAACATAAACCTGCCATCAGGTAACTGACGTTGACGAAGGGTATCTATTAAGTTGTTTATACGCTCATGTTTATAAGATACATCGCCCATATAACTCGGGTGTTCTAAATAACTCAGCACCGGAAACACACTACTCACTACCTGCTCGGTACACATATGAGGAAAGTTATCTAAATAACTAATAAGACCATCAACAAGCGCTAACGGGCTTTGTGAAGCGGTAATATTATTTTGTGATAAGTTAGGATATAGCTGTCTCGAAACCGCTATTTCTTTTTTACCTGATTCACTAAAGCCACTTTCAAAGCTACTAACAAATGCAACCGCAGGGCGCACACTTAACGTTGCCGTGCGTTGGCTAACATTGTCACCCGATAACGCAGTAAATGTAATTGATGCAGCGCCAAGCTTATCAAGCACTTTCACTCTAAACGTTAATGTGTCTTCTGATTTTTCATCAATATTTAGCGTTAATTTTTTATCGCTTATTATTTCAATGTTGCTTGAAGTAAGCGCTTCTACCGTAATTGGCAGTTGTTTACCTGAATCATCAACGCCATTAGCAATACCAAGTACAATATCAAACTCATCGCCTGGTGCTGCTGTCGTTAATACATTAGGAGTTAATACAAAGGGCCCTTTCACAAGTGTTGTACTTTCTTTAACACCAACACCCTCGTCATTTACGGCAATAGCAATTACACGTACCTGACCTGCAAAAGTATCTGGGATAGTAAACGTATGTTTTTTCGTTTTAGCATCAGCCGATAAAATACCAGACCAAAATGCGACTGGTTTTTGTACCTTACGAGAAAACGGGTTAAGTTGCTTGCTCTTGCGGTTCATTGCCATTGATTCTGCATAACCACCACCCGCAGCTGCAAGCTCTTGCACTAGTTTAAATTCAGGTAAAATAAGATCAACAATTTGCATGGTACTGACTTCTAAAGCACGTTTTTGTAAGAAGTGATTTAACGGCTTTGGCGTCCGATAATTCGCCACTTGTAAAATACCTTCATCTACAGCAAATAACAGAACACGTGAAGGTGATTTGGCACTATATGAAATGACTAAATCGTCACCTGGTTTTACTTTATCAGGTATGTTTACGTCAAAATCTATTGCGCGTTTACTACGATCAATCGCAAATGGTTTAACTGCGTAGCTTAATGGGCTTGTAAATATTTCTTTCGATTCAAGGCTTCGAACAAATGAAACATTAACATACGCATTGCCTTCTATCCCTTGAGGTAACGTTATGGTTTGTATGCTACTTGTTGTTTTACTCTCAAACCATTTAAAAGCGTGTACTTTATTAGTTTCAATTGTAATTAAACCCGAGCCAACATAAGGTGCTACAATACTTATTTCAATTGTTTCGCCCGGTTTGTAATCCGGTTTATTTAATTGAACTTGCAGTTCAGCATTTTTTTCAAGCTTACCCGCTAAGTTACCCGTGCCGGTTATCGTAAATGATACCCTACTAACGGTATTCCCTTTGCCATCAACGAGTTCTATTAAGTAATCACCTGGTTCAGCAGTGGGTAATTCGTAGTTTGCGCCATCTTGTTTAATGTAAAACGGATTGCTTGATACCTGTTTGTTTTTTCTAACCGATTGGTACTTATAAGTGCCGTTATTTTGTTGCACCAACGTAGATACATATTGTTGTTCTATTAAATTTAGCGATAAATCATCACGAGCTACTTGCTCAGTTTCTGAATTAATATTAATAAATTTTACAACACGTTTTGACTCTTTTGATATGTAGCTTAAATCGCCATCGGCTTTATAACCAACTAACTGCTCAACGGGTGAAACAAGCACCGAGCTGCTTGCACGAACACTTTTACCACCGCCTTCTTCATACCCTTGTACTGCAAAATTTAACTGATAAGTACCTGCCTCATAGCGAGTTAAGTCAATATCAAATTCTGCCTTGCCTTGTTCATCAGTTTTGGTTTCGGTTAATGATTCATAACTGTGTCTAATATTTTTTCCTTCACTGTGGGGATCAGAAAACACATAACCTTTGTATTCATTAAAGTAAAAACCAGCTGGAGATAAACGTAAATCAGCAGTAACACGTCTATTTTGAGCAGGTGTACCAAATAAGTTTTGAAGGCTCACCAATGCTTTAAATTTTGAGCTGTTTACCCACCCCTTTGCAGATGATTGAGAAAATTGACTACTAATTTTCAATCTATCGGGTACAAACTCTTCAACTTTAAACTGAGTACTGCCTAATTGGTCGCGGCTATTATTATTTTTAATAAGTTGGACCGATACATAATATGTTCCGGTATTGGCGCTATTTTGTGTTTTAAAGTCAAAATCAAGCAATCCATACTTATCTAAGCTCACTCGTTTATTATAAACAGTTGTCCCTTTAGGATCGGTAATTATAAGTTCAAGCGGTATATCGCCCAGTTTTGCAAAATTTTGTTGCTTCACAATCGTGGCAAGTTTAACACTATCGCCTGGTCGATAAATTCCACGGTCAGAAAAAACAAACGCATCTATTTTATTACTACCACTGAGCCCAGAACTTACACCGCTGGTATCAAACCGAGAGTAGTTAACCATTCGAGCATAACGATTATAAGGAATAAAAGACATGTCACTTTTAGTTTCGACTACAAAAGCAACGGGAGTTTGATCATCAGTAAACCACGTTGTGTTGTCGAAAAATGCGTGCCCCTCAGAATCTGTTTTAGCATTTAAAATAACTAATCCGTTTTTACCCAATAACGACACCTTCGCTTTTGCTACCGGTTTTCCTGTTTCAATAGATTGGACAAATATATCGCGAGATCCATCTGCATTATTTTTTACCAAAATACCTAAATCGGTGATAAGAATAAGTCGTTTTTCTTGGGGGCCATATACGTAATTATCTTCTGTATTTAACGCTTGAGCATTTATAAAAAATAAGCCTAAACCAACTGACTCATCATACTTACTACTCAAATCAATAGATGAATAGACCGCTTTTTTAGGTTGCTCCGATTTTAAATTAACTTGTCTGGTAAAAATTGAACTTATGTTTTCTTCTGTAAAGTAATAATTATTAAATTCTGGATTAGAAATATCACCACTGGTTTGACTTATAAGGTGGTTAATTTGATTGGCTTCTACCCTACCTACTTTAACTTGAAGTGCGTTTACACCGCGGGTCAAAAATGACAATTTATGATCGCCATTTTTTGATAATATAGAGCCCTTAGACATAATATTTACTTGTGTCGGATAAGCTGGCGTATCTAAAATAGTGTCGTATTTATTCACCATCGTAAACTCACCCGTCGACTTTAATCCCTTATCAATCGCGATATAAACTTGCTGGTTTTGAGGGGCGTCAAACGTAAAACTGTGTAACTTAGTTGTATCTTGCGCGGTAGGAATCGCATTTAACTTAACTTTTTGAGATTGCTTAAGCACTGCATCAGTAACTTCTCGTGGGCTACTGAAGTACTTATAGTTACCTTTTGAATCTTTAGTCGGTAATACGTAAGCAACCGTTTTACTAACCACATCTTGCGATGAAATATCATCTGTGAAGTCTAAAACAAGTGTTTGTTCGGGTTCCCCTTGCGTATTTTTTACCATCAACACATTGGCCGTATTTACTCTAAAAAAGCTATTTACACTTGGGATCAACACGGCGTCTTTGATCTCTTCTGTTGTTTGAGAAGGACCCATAACCGGCTTTACACCGTTATTAATAACAAAATACAGATAGCTTTCGGTATCTTGAATACGTATTTGCTCTGAAGTAATGTAAATCTCTCGTTGATGCTTGTCGTAAGTAACATCAAATTTATATTGTGCGAGTTCGTTCTTGCCATCTTGCTCAAGTGATTGAGTCAGCTTTAAATTATTTTTTATGGTGTTTATATCTGTTGGGTGAGTCGCTTTTAATGTTGCAACCACCTTGTGACTTTTTTTAACGTTAGGATCTTGATAAAAAGCGAGCGAGCTTAGTGTTAGTTCAAAGTTGGGAGTTTTAAATACATGCTCATTATCACTTAGATGTATATCACTTTTAAAAATAGATGAATCAAAACGTACCTTATATTCTTGCCCTGCTGACCAATCTTGTTTTGGGATAAATTTAAGCTGGCTTTCACTATTCCAAGACCACTGTCCAATTAGCTCAGGCGTGGCTTTTATACCTGTGGGAATCACTTTGCCAACAAGCGCAAGCTTTGCGACAGAGTAAGACACTGCATCCGTGTTTTCTACATCATCTAAAACGGGAGTAAAATCAATATAAAGCGGTTCAGGGTTTAAAACTTCAGATAAAGTGGTAACAGCAGGTGTAGAGTGAGTTGCTTTGTAACTAATTGGCTGTGGTAAGGAAAGAAAAAAACAATAGCCTGCTATAATTAATATCAACATTAGCACGGCGCTAAAAAATGCTGTTTTGCGCTCTTTAGCAAACCTAAGCACATTATTTATAGCAGTAATTAACCATTTCGGCTTATGCCAAATAATGACACCAAATACATTTAAAATAACAAAAAAAGTGGTCAGTAAAACCCACACACTGCCAACTGTTTTTTCGGTTACATTTACGTTGCCAAGTAAGCTTGCAACCAAACTAAACAAACCCGTTCCTATGGCTGAAAAAGCAATACTCATAAATAAACTAGCTATTTTGTGAGCGAGTTTACTTTGTTTAAGATTAACCTCTTTTGGGTTAGCCTCTTTTGAATCGGTTTTTGTATTCACGTTCAAAATCCTTTTTCTTTATACTGCAATATCAATAAATGAGATAACTCATACTTATAATCTGGTTATTTATATTCTTGTGGGACGAAACGGTAATGCCCCGTAATTTTAAAATCGAAAAGCATGTCGCTTTTTTCAGGTCCCCGACCAATATTATGAACAATTAATGGATTCCCTGTGTCTTTTGCTAACTCATTCACAACCATACCAATGTGCGGCAAATTACCTGGCAGCATCCACGTTACAATGTCACCCGTTTTATAGTCGTTCACGTTACTTGATTTAGCGAGCACTTGGCCATGATTTTTAAAGTAAGCCTGTAAGTTTGGCACACGGCGGTGGTCTATATTTTTATCCGGTTTGGTTAAACCCCAAATACGCTTAGAGGGATATAGCTCAAAGCTTTTTAACATGTCCTCATGCACAAGCTTTTGCAAATCAATACCTAAAAGTCGATATGATCGAATAACTACATCGGTACACACCCCTACATTAGCGGGCACATCGCCACCCGGATAAGCAATAGAGCGATAAGACCCATCGTAGGTAACATTATGTGTTGTTCTTTCAAGTAACGCAGCCACAATATCGTCATCAAACGATGCCGCATAGGCATTTACACTAAGTAAGCTCAGTAAAAAAACAGTAAAGCGTGTCATATGCAATCCTTTGAAAATGTTAATTAACTACAACGCTTGAACCACGTGTTCAGGCACGTTTATTTTCTTGCCATTATTTGTAAAGTGCTTATCAAGACCATACGCCATGACTTCAAGTGGTGCAGCATCATAACCAACCTGCTGAATTTCGGTTATGTAACGCAACATAAAAGCCTCGGCCCCAAGTTCACTCCATTGGGCTACGTGAACAAGTTCATGAAAATGCACAGCTAAATTATCAGCTACGTGAGGAAGCATGTAATAAGTGTTTTTGTATGTAGTACCTGCGGCATCCATGTCAATAAAATCGTCTAATCCCATTTCACGCAAAAAAGGAAAGTTAGGTGTGGGTATTTCATCGACAATAACGTAAAAGGCATTTTTTAAAAATTCGACAGGATAAAACCCTGCAAACTCACTAGCAAATTTCTCACAGCTAATTCTTTGGGTTTTATATTTAATATTTGTTGCATCAATCCATTGTTCTATTTGTTCGAGCACGTCCATTCTCTTAATCATCAATGTTTACTGGCTTGACCTTTCCCATTGCGATATAAGCCGATAAGTTAAATGATACCAAAACCAAGGCGAATAATCGAACTCCAAAACCTAAGAAGTGAACTTATAATAGTGTCCAGTTGTAGTTCATTTATTATTTCATCGGTATCAGCATAAACTAATGCACACGTAAAACCAGTGGGGGTAAGTAACGCTAATTAATATAAAACTTATTTTAAATCGTGTAACCATTTTACTAATTTTTGAATATGCCCGCTTGAACATAAGATTAGATGGCAAGCTTGTATGTAACCCATTGAGTGCAAAACGTTTAGTGTTTCTGTCGGTAGTTGTTGTAGTGTATCTGCGGCAATAGAATACAAGCCATTGTAGCCTTGTGTTTTGCCATTTGATTTAGTGATGTTTAGCTGCACTGCTTCAATTAAATCGTGTTTTAGTAAGGTATTGATAAAAGCGGTTGTACGTTCGCCGCCATGCATAAGCTTTATCAATTGCTCACTCACATTATTTAGATATGTGGTTGGCTCCCCTGTTTCGTTAAATAACCGTGTTCCCTCACTATTATTTACTCTTGGGTGTTGTTCGTTAATTGTAACAGCGAGATCTGTTTGCTCGGTCTTGTTAGTAAGTTTATTTCCTATTCCTAACTTAAATGGTTGTCGCTGTAAGTGTAAAGGTACGTAAGTGGCATGCCATATATCATTTTGTAAAAATAAGTTTTGCCCCTCATCAAAGCCAGTTAAAGCATACAGTTCAAACTGGCCAGTTTGATTGTTCTTCATAAAATAGACTGGGTAGTCTAATGCAAGTTGAGCAAGCTCATCGGCAACAACCGGTATGTAGTTTACTGCTTCGCCGTATTGTGTACCGCGTTCAGTTTTAATGCGAGTGTACTTATGTGTATTTTTATCGAGTAATACTGAGTTTGTCATAGTGTGTCGCTCTTATGTTTTAACTATATTTGCTGCATACCAAATTGATTAATTTGCGCTAATAATGCTTTATTGGTAGGTAATTTATTAAGTAATTTTTGGGTGTATTGCTGGTTGTTATTAACAAGCGCAATGGCCTTTTTAAAATAACTTTCTGAGTTGTCATACAGTTCGCTTGAGCCTGTAAACCCCATGCCATACATCACATATTGATAGCTTGCTGCTGGAAACACTTCTTGTGAATGATCAAAGTGGTTATCGCTTGGTGTATGATATTCCCAAAGTGATAAGTTATCTTTTAAGCTTTGTGGAATAGTATTTTGATGACAGTGCGCTTGCCAAAATGGGCTGTCGGTTCGTTTACTCAACATATAATGCAACTTTAAAAAGTCGATTATTCGCTCCCATCGGTAACTAAATATGCGGTTAAAACGCTGCGCTGTTATATTCATTACATGCCTATTGGCCGGAAATTGCTGCGCAACAAAATTGGCTGATATTTCTACCAGTAATAAAGCAGAGGCTTCCAGTGGCTCCAAAAAACCAGCTGAGAGGCCTACTGCGACACAGTTTTTATGCCAAAATTTTTCACGATGTCCTGGTTCGAAACTAAGCTTTTTAACTTTGTATTCGCTTTGCTGATCTTTATTAATATTTAAGTAATCAAATAATTGCTGCTTAGCATCTTCATCACTAATGTGTTTACTAGAGTACACATGCCCTATTCCACGGCGTGTTTGTAATCCTATATCCCAAATCCAGCCCGATGTTTGTGCTGTAGATAAAGTATGCGAGCATATTGGTTCGTCATCTTTGTATGGCATGTGTATGGCAAGCGCACTATCAGCAAATAATACATCTTTACAAGATTTAAACCCCACCCCTAAGTTCTCACCTAGTAATAACGATTTAAAGCCACTGCAATCAATAAATAGATCCCCAGCTATCTCTATTTTATTATTAAGGCTAACGCTTTTAATATCGCCATTTGTGCAATTGTTTACACCGACGACAGTGCCTACAATGTGTTTAACATTAAGATTATCAATGCAGTGGTTTTTTAAGAATGTAGCGAATAAGCCTGCATCCAAGTGATAAGCATAATTTGCTATTGCACTAAATTCGGGCGTGGTGATTTGTTTGGGAGCTAATCCGCTTTCGCATATTAATTGCTGCGCACTTACATACTGGGCAAAAGGAGGTTGTGCGTTATTAATATTAAGCCAACTAGTGGCTAAATTATTTTCAAACATACCCGTAGGTAGCTCAAGCGGGTGATAATAGTAATCATCATTTTCTCCGGTTACCCACTTAGCAAATTTAGCACCTTGCTTAAACGATACATTACATTTTTTAATAAATTCAGTTTCACGAATACCCATGTCTTTAAGGGTTCTGCGCATTGTAGGCCAAGTTCCTTCGCCAACGCCAACTGTAGGAATATCTGAGGACTCTAACAGCGTTATATTTATTTTTTTGCTGTGATGTTTTTGCAAATACGCCGCAATTATTCCTGCACTTAGCCATCCTGCAGTTCCACCGCCAACTATTACTATTGATTTAATATCATCGTTCATAGCAACCTCGTTAGTTAAAAAGCAAAACGACAGCGCTGAGCTGTCGTTTTGTATTATTTGTCAAAAACTAACTTACCATTTAGCACTTAAGCCAATGCTAAAGCGCGGACCATATTGCTCAGCAGATACTAATTGCTCTGCAAAACGACCATGGCGGCGTGTTGTTTCATTAGTTAAATTAAGTGCATCAAAGCTAACACCCAAGGTGTCGTTAATGGTGTAATTAAAACTAAAATCTAGCTGACCATACGCCTCTGTAAATGTAGGCTCAGTTCCCAAAGACAGTAAGAAATCATCGCGCCAGTTATAGGCTAAACGTACTTGGTAATCATCGTTTTCGTAAAAGCCGACCAAATTACCTGAGTCGCTTAGTCCTGCTAGTGCAATTGTTTGGTCAAAATCATACGGTTTAAACGATTCATCGCTATTAACTATCGTATAATTAGCAACGACGCCAAAGCCTGTATCAGGCACCATGTACTGCGCATTTAATTCCCAACCATCTACTTCACGATTTTGAAGATTATCTGGCGTTGCTATATCAAATGTAACAATCGGGTCTGACGCTTGGCTTAAACATGCTGGGTTAGGTGTATCTGAACTATCAGGACAACCAGGGCGAGGGTTAACACTTGGATCGCGCAACGGCTCGCCATTTACATCATTTAGCGTACCTTGCACTACGCCTGCACCAATGAAGTTTTCAACAAACTTTTTAAAGTAACCAACCGATGCATAGCTTCCGTCGTCTCCATACCACTCAACTGAAAAATCAAAGTTATCTGACGTAATTGGCAATAAGTTAGGGTTACCTTGCGATGCATTAAACGGTCCTTCAGGACGGGCGTTAATGGTAGTTGATGGGAACATACCACCAATACCTGCACGGGCTAAAGTACGACTATATGAAAAACGAGTTTTAAAGCCGTCATCTAAGTCGGCGCTTATATCAAAGTTTGGTAATATACGTGTATAACCACCTTCAAGCTCCTGCGGTGTTGCTGTTGCAGCAAATACAGGGCGAAGCTCTTCAGCATGACGGTAGTTAAAAGCAACAACCCCAGGCTTGACTGAATAACCTGTTACATCGGTGTCTTCGTAGCGCACACCGACATTCATATCAATTGGAATATCGTTAAATTCGGTTTTAAGATCAAATGATACATATATCGCGAGCGTTTGCTCCTCAACCCCATTTGTAGAAATATTTGGCTCAATAAATAATCCTTCATCTCTGACAATATCTACAAAATCGTTGGCACTGTAACGTGGAATAAATGGAAATAGCTGATCCGAACCTGAAAACTCATCAGCAAAGTCACCTTGTTCATCAAAGGTTAGCCCTAGGTTGTCTAGGGGAATATCCACAAATGAAAATTGCTCAGAAAGATAAGTATCAATTTGGTAATCGGTATACATTACACCAAAATTAATAGCGCTGAGTGCCCCACTCTTCAAATTCTCCCATTGTCCACTTGCATGATACTGCTTAATGGTATTTTTCATTTCATAGCCACGGCGCTGATATAAATCTGACACAATATTAGCTGGGTTGTAAGCCCCACCCGCCAATGTTGAATCATCAACCCCAATACTCGGAATATCACCAGAGAAGTTAGCACTGATGGATTTAACCGAACCTGGGACATTCTTTAAATTCGCGATTGTTTCAGCTGTATCACCATCTGGGTTTGAGTGCGATGTAGAGTTATGAGCGTCAAACGTAAGTTTCAATGAATCGCTTGCTTGCCACGCTAAATTTAAGCCTAATGAATCGTTTTCTTTTTCCTCGTAAAGTTCCCACGCCCAAAAATTTAACTCATCATTTGCATTTTTAATATCGACTAAAGTGCCATTTTCATCGGCGGTGCCTGTTGGGTTATCGAACCAAAATGCCATTTTATTTGTGTTACTAATTTCTTCAAAGCGCGATAAAGTGTAATCAAGGGTAGCCGTTAAGTTGTCACTAGGAGCGTACTGTAAAACCAACTGCGCATTTTGGCGTTCTCGCTTAGTTTCAAAGCGCTCCATTTCTGGCGTCCAAGGTACCCAATAAGTACCAGTTGGATTAGCTGTTGTATCAATTGCACTGCTATCAACACCTGCAGCATTTGCTCGGTTACGCACCCAACCTTGCGATGTGCCTACGCGCTCTCGGCCACTTTCTCGTTCTGAATGCGACAGGGCAAGTAAAACACCAAACGTATCATCAGCGAATGTTTGGCTAACCATTCCCGAAATTTCTGGTGTTACGTTTGATTTCTCTGAACTGGTGTCTTTAATTGCCTTTGCATTTGCAAATGCTTTAAAACCGTCAAAATCAAATGGTTTTGCTGTATTTATATTAATCGTTGCGCCAATACCGCCTGAGGCCACATTCGCTTTGCCCGTTTTATAAACGGCTACGCCCGACACACTTTCAGCCGCTATTTCTCTAAAGTTAAAGCTGCGTGAAACACCCGCCTCTTGCAATACAGAGGAGTTAGGCATTTGACGACCATTTAAGGTGACAAGGTTAAAACCTGGACCAAAACCACGGACACTAACTTGGTTGCCTTCATTGTTTGCACGGTCGATTGATACACCACTTATACGTTGCAGCGATTCAGCTAAGTTAGTATCAGGTAACTTACCAATGTCCTCTGCTGATATAGCATCAACTACGCCTGATGAATCTTGCTTTATTGAAGCAGATTTACTTAATGCGCTTCTGATACCTGTTACTTGGATAACTTCAACATCACTTTGTACAGTTGTCTCGTTTTCCTGTGCGGCATAACTTACAGGAGACGTTATCAGCATTGCTGCGCAAATCGCATTTAATTTAAATTGTGTGTTAGTCATTTTTGCACCTAAATATTGTGTTTATTACGTGTAATCGTTGACGGATTATTTACGGGATGCTTATTGTCATCATAATATTGTTAACAATTAACTTTACAATAAATTAGTTTAGCTAATTAAGTCAAACAAATTGACCATTTATTTTACAGTTAGCGTTGGTTTTGTATTCGACATTGTAAGCAAGCAGTAAAGTACTGAGACTTATGCATGACTGTTGAGCGGGTTGCTCCCTACAAAAGCGCTAGTTGGTATTAGCGCTCTAATAATGAGGTTATTTTTTGGGCGGTATTTTTAAGCTCGCTAATTACACTGTGTTTATTAGCGTGAGTGTTTAGGGTTGAGTCAAAAGAAGAAATGGTCAATGCAGCTATTAAATTTGCATTAGGCCTGCCAATTAAGACACTAAAATCGTGTACTCCGGCGATAAGTGGATTGCTTTGCATTATGTGCCCTTGCACTTTGATTGTGTTTAGCTCATTTAATAATGCTTTATAGGCGTCTTTACTAGCACTGTAAATTTCATCGTGTTCGATAAGCATTTGCCGCACTTCGTCATTACTGTTGGCTAAAAGCAGTTTACCAGCGCTTGAGCTACTAAGTGGAAATAAAGCCCCCTCTGCAATACTCAAATGCATAGGGCTTTTGCTACGCGCTTGCACTACCACCATAGCTTGGCTTTGATAAAGCATACTTAGATGACATGACTGTTCAATATTTACAGCTAGATCTTCCATATGTGGCAAGGCCGATTTTAGTACATTATCCATTGGTGAAATACTTCGCGATAAATTATACAACTTTAATGACAAATGATATCGACCAGAGGTTTCAGAGCGAATTAGATAACCGCGTTTTTCAAGCCCAATAAGTACTCTATAGACTTCGTTAGGTGTTTTTAAAATACCAGCCGCTATCTCACTTTGTGTACAAGGCCTTTTATTTTTTGCTAAAAATTCTAATATATCCAACCCCTTATCTAAAGCAGGAACTGCATATTTAGTTTTTGATTTATCGTTCATTTGTACTTATTTATGCCTTTTAAAATTGATAAACAATACGTTTGTTTATATATAAATTTAAAACTTTTTTTTAGCTTGAAATTTTCAATAATAATTTAAAATCAATAACTTAATAAAACAAAATTCATTCATATATGAATTCTATATTTTTATATAAATTACGCTTGACCTAAATGCTTAACCAAGCAATCATTGTTAACAATATACAACTGTAAGAGAAAATGGAAATATATTTATGTCACACACTTATTTAACACCACAACAAATAGCTGATTTTCATCGTGATGGTTATATTATTGTCAAAAATTACTACAGCGCTGATGAAATTGAGCTATTACAACAAACTGCTTTTAATGACGATACACTCTATGAGCGAGCATGGGACAAAAAAGACGCCGACGGCGCTGTAAGTAAAGTCTGTTTATGGCAAAAAACAGGCGACGATTTATACAGTATGTTTTCTCGCGGTCGTCGCTTAATTGAAGTATGCGAAACACTTATTGGCGAAGAGGTGTACCACACCAGCACTAAAATTATGATGAAAGAACCATTTGTAGGTGGTGCCTGGGAATGGCACCAAGATTTTGGCTACTGGCATCGTGATAACTACATGCTTTATCCAAAATCAATTAGCTGTATGGTCGCCATTAATAAAGCGACGCAAGAAAATGGTTGCTTGCAAGTACTTAAAGGCTCACATCATTTGGGACGATTGGATCACAGTAAAACGGGTGACCAAAAAGGCGCCTGTTTAGAGTTTGTAGAAGAAGCAATGAAGTACCATGAACTTATCAATGTAGAACTTGAACCAGGTGATGTACTGTTTTTCCACTGTAATTTACTGCATAAATCAAATCAAAACCGTGCTGCAGAACCTCGTTGGTCAATGATCAGTGCTTACAATGCGATTAGCAACCAACCATTTAAAGAAAACGAAGCTGTTTATTATCCTTTAAAACGCGTTAACGATGATGCTATTTTAAATTTTAAAGCAAAAGAACGCACTTAAAGTAACCTTCTAGCCTAAACCAGCTTATGCATTATAGCCCAATGCATAAGCTGGTTTTTTTATATGGAAAATTCTGTATGTTAACCTCAGAGCAAAAACACCTTATACCTCACGCTACTCCTAAAAATGACGAAGACCCGCACGGGAAAATAATTGGCCAAGGTCAATTTAAATACAAAATAGACGCCCACTGGGGGAAGTTAAACCCCAATAAATACCCTATAGAAAATTGTCATGCGATGGTGATGGACTCACAAGGGAGAATATTTATGATCACCGATAACACGACTAATAATATTTTAGTGTATAGCCAAAACGGTGAATTACTTGACGCTTTTGGAAGCTCTTTTCCTGGTGGACACGCTATAAAAATTGTAAAAGAAGGCGAGCAAGAATTTTTATACGTTGTAGATAGTGGCTGGATTGTTAATCGCCACTGGGATGGTCACAGCACAGAGCAATGGGATAGCCCTACTAACAATGTCATTCCACAGGCTGGCTTTATTTCCAAAATGACCTTAGATGGCAAACTGATTTACAGTATTGGCCATCCACAAACGTGCGGTGCTTATAAACCCGAGCAACCTTTTCGCCCTACTGATATTGCCATTGCCCCCAATGGGGACTTATATGTAACCGATGGTTATGGCAGCGACTTTTTACTGCATTATGATAAACAAGGCCGCTATATAAACCATTGGGGCGGTCACCATAATGATGACGAAAATTACAATTTACACAACACCCACGGTATTGAAGTAGACTTACGCGATCCATCAAATCCCACATTAATAGTAAGCTCTCGTTTTGAGCAATGTTTAAAAGTATTTTCGTTTGATGGTAAGTACCTTGATAGAATTAGCGCTAATGGGGCATATATTGGCGGTCCCGTGTTCAAAGGCGAACTATTTTATGCACCTGTTTGCTGGTCGCATATTGACAATAAAAATGCTGACGACTCTGGCTTTATTAGTATATTTGATAAAAATAACACGCTCATAGCTAATTTAGGAGCACCGCAACCCCAGTACAAAAATGGTGAACTACAGCCGATGCAAAGTAACGGGGACATTTTTAATCACGTGCATTGTATTTGCGTAGATCAAGACGACAACTTATATGTAGGCCAGTGGAACTCCTCTAAAACATACCCAATTAAATTAATAAAACAACCATGCTAAGTTTAACGCTCTGAGAATAGTGTTTATTTTTAATAATGAGTACCTTGTACTCATTATTAAGCATAAAACTCACAGGCTTAACAGCAAAAATACACCTAAAGCCATTCCTCGCATATTTAGTATTAGTTTATTTGTATTGTGTTAGGCAGTTGTAGCGATACAAATAAAAAACTGCGAAGCTATCATATAGATAAACCCGCAGTTTGTTTATTACTAAACCTTTATTACACGTTTTTAGCGAGTAATACGTTTACTCATTTTAAAGTTTTGTAATGTTAGTGAACTAACTGCACCACCGCTGTCAGGGAATGTAACTTCAATATTGTTAGTTTTTTTAATGTTATTATATGGCACTGGAATTTCAATAACACCAAAGAAACGCTCACGTCCAAGGCCACCATTTTTTTGATCATATCCTCTAAAATCAGTAGGAATAGCGACTCTATTACCATTAACAGTCACAACTGGCGTTAACGACTTTCCATGAGGGCGGCCAACACCTAAGCGCAATGTAGCCTCGCCATTAGCCCCTTTATCTACATTGTTAATAGTAAAGAACTGGGTCGCGTTGGCTGCAATATTTTTAACTACTGCACTTGCGTAATGCTTAGACTCTTGATTGATATTGTTAATAGCAACATTATTTTGGTGACTCACTTTAATTATCATGGTTGATTCAGAGCCCAATACAACAGAGCTTGGGAGCGTTGTTCTGTTGCTGTTATCCAATATTGGTTTTCCTTGAGCATTAGGATATAAGTGCTTAATATTTACACTCGTTACGGCGTTAGAACCCTTACCTAAAACACTTAAATCGATATCAGTCGGTGAAAATTCAAGGCTGTTTAATATCAAATAAACATCTTTGCCATCAACATACGCGTCAGCTTGAATATCCATATCGCTTGCCCAGCTATCAATTCGCGTCCCTTTTATGTCAGACCATAACTGGTAAAACTTAACCATTTCTGTGTAAACCCATTGCTCGCCGGTTTCGCCTTCACCTTCTTTAGCTTGACGCAGTAAACGCCAGTAGTAGGGAATAGTGTCGCTAATACGGCCCCATTCTGCTTTTAATGGAATAAACGGAATGGCTTTATCAATACGGTTTGGCCTTTCCATAAAGCTCATAAGCATAGAGCTCATTGCCTTTAGACATAACCAGTCACGTTGCGGAGTCCATTTAGTACCAAATGAGCCTTGTAATTGAGAGCCATATTCGGAAATAACTAACGGTTTAATACTACCCCACTTATAAGCCATATATTGCTCAACCATATCAAGGGTCGCTTCCATATTGCTGCCTTTTCTGTACTGTATTTGATGCTGACCACCAGGACCACCTGGGAAATTTGGAAAGTCATATAAGTGCATCGAAATAAAGTCCATTTTATTTCCTGCAATATCTAAAAATGCCTTGTCGCGTTGCTTCCAGTTATCGAAAAATTGTGACCCTTTTTCATAATCAGGAAACGCCACCGTAAACCCCCCTACTTTTACATCATTCAGTGAAGGGTTAGCATTAATTACATCAGCAACTGAGTTATGCAATCTAAAAATGTCATAGAGGCTCTCTTTATCATAGCCATTATGCGGAAAGTCGTGCAGTTCAAATAGTGGCTCGTTCATTACCTCAACATACGTTGGGCGCTTTTGACCAAGGCTGTCAGATGTGCCTGCTTTAAAGTACTTTTGTAAAAACTGCGCCATGTAGTCGCCCAGGGCTGTACCTAGTGGTTCACCTGCTGTATCTGTTTGCGAGAAAGACCAATTTTGATTACCAATTTTAGTACCATCAGGGTAATAAGGGTGTTGCTGTGCGGCGACAATTAAATCACTGTTACGCCCTTCATGCTTTCGCATTGTTTTAGCTTGAGCTGTTGTAATATTGGTGTAATTCCATTTAACTCCGCCACCATTTGTTGTTGCGGTTGCCGCGCTTGCATAACCTGGTTTTGCTGAATCTTCTGGTAATTGTGTTAGTTGATATTTCATGTTACCCGTATCACGACCAAAGTACACATCGTAATCTTCTAAAAAATGCGTCATTAAATCAGGATCTGCATTAGGCGCATTTAAGCTTTGAGCATTATTTCCAAACCAGTCACTTTCGGTATTTGATGAATGTAACGTAATAAATTTACGACGGTCGAAGCTATCAAACTGTCCTACGGCATGTTTTGTATCAATATTAAATTGTACCTTAACTTTATCGTTACTAACGCTTGCACCGCTGCTTGCTTGTTGCTCAACAACAAACTTATTTTGATTTGCACCACACTGCGATCTAACAACTAAGTTACTACCATTTGATATGTTAGTTGGTTGAACACATTTACCTCCCGATACATGCTTAATGGCGTTTGCGGATGTTTTAGTAAATTTAACTCGATTATCAAAATCGCAACCCGACCACAATACAAGTTGCTGTCCATCCGCCGGATTTACTAACCCGCCAGGATGAATGCATAAACCTGACTTATCGTGTTTTATACTCCCACCAGATGTCCAACTAAACCTAGCTGCGTCGCCACTACAATTATTATTTAATATTACTTGAGTACCATTTACTGCATTGCCTGCGGTTCTAAAACACATTTGCGACGACGTTTGTTTAATAACTGTGCCAGCGTGTGCATTAAAAACGCTTGAAAGTAGTAGCGCGGACGAAACCGCACAATATAATGAGCTTTTTTTCATTTTTGTTACCTATCTTGGTGTGAAAATTAATCCTTTGTGTAAAGGCATTGAGTACACAACCAATATAATGTTAACAATTAACTATTTACAACATAAAATTAACTCTTTATTTAAATTCCACACTTTAGTATCAATATCCGGCACGTTTATTTAAAGCTTAAATGAACAGCCTGAACACACCATTTACAGTTAAAAATAATATCAACTTGTAATGCCTGCGACAAAAAATCATAACTACCTGTTATAAAATGTATTTAATTTGTCAGTATTCAGAAAGTATATTTTTTGAAATATATTTTTAACTACAGATCAGAATAGTTATTTTAGAGGTTGTAGAGTTAACAGCTATTATATTTTACCCTTAAGTATTTAAGGGATTTGTAGGCTTCAATGAATGTAATTATCAAAAAGGCAGGTCTAATTAGTTAATAAAGCAGTATTATCAAACACATTAACGAGTTTACTTATGCCCTATAATTTACAAAAACTAATCATAATAAAACTAGCTCACTTACTTTCACTTCTCGTCTTTTCATTAGTTATCTTATACTTGGTTAGCGCAAAAGTGCATGCCGTTGATGCTGTATGGCCGTCAAAAACGACATACAAATATGCAAACGTAAACGGTAAAAAAATATTTTACCGAGAAGCTGGCACGCAACATAAGCAAACCATTGTACTTTTACATGGATATCCGTCCTCTTCACATAGTTATCGTGAGCTAATTCCGCTTTTATCAGGGCGTTATCATGTAATTGCACCCGATTATTTAGGCTCAGGATACAGCGAACGCCCAAACCCAGAAACTCAAAAATATACTTTTGAATTACTAGCTCAATACGTTGAAGGGTTACTCACAACGCTTAAAGTAAAGCGCTACAGCCTATATATACAAGATTTTGGAGCACCTGTAGGCTTTAGAATGTTGTTAAATAATCCTAATAAACTTGATGCACTTATTGTACAAAATGGTAATGCGTATTTAGAGGGGCTAACCCTACTGAGGCAAGCATTTTTTAAAGCCGCGAATGAAGATAGTTCGAAAGCTCAGCAAGATAAAATTTATTCGTTCACGTCTGAACAAGCCATTATTAATAAGCAGTATTTACGAGACGTACAAAGTAACCCAGAAGTGATGAGCCCAGATAGCTGGACGCACGATCTTCACTTTTTACAAACCAAAGCCGATAGAGTAATTCAAGTGCAATTGCTACAAGATTACTACAACAACCTTCTCGACTATCCAAAGTGGCAAGCTTATTTACGCAAGTACCAACCACCAACGTTAATTGTATGGGGTAAAAACGACCCTGCGTTTATAGCCGAAGGCGCTAAAGCATACTTAAAAGATGTACCGAACGCTGAACTCTATTTACTCGATTCAGGGCACTTTAGCGTTGAAGAAAAACCAGTAGAAATTGCAAAGTACATTATCGATTTTATGAATAAGCTAGCTCAATAGTAAGCCTTTTATTTTGGTTTAGTATTTATAGCGAACATAAAAAAACGCTGAGGGTATAAACCATCAGCGCTTTATTAAGCTCAAGCTAAATCCACAAAAATCACATTTAATATGGATAAGTTATACTTTTATGTATTTAACCTTCTTCTTCAATAAGCGACTCTAGTAGGTCGTGTATTTCAGCTTTAAGCTCTTTGTCTTCAATTTTATTGGCGCTGACTTTAGCATTTTGAAGGTTTTTAATAGCTTCATCTTTTTGGCCAAGCTCAAGCTGTAATGTAGCCATTGAAAAAGAAACCGACGACATGTGATCTTTGTTATTAATCGCAATCGACTTTTCTAATGCTTTTTCGTAAGTAGTAATTGCCTCTTCTAACTCTTCGGTAAAATCAGCTAAAGTTTCCCATTGTACAGGGTGATCTTTTGAGGTGTTTTCGTTTTCAATACAAATAGCTTTTAATTGAGCAAATAACGACTCAAACTTTTCACGGTTATTTTTGTTAGCCGCCGCCATTAAATCTTCTGCTAGATCATGTACCGCTTTATATACTTTTGTATTCATCATCACTGGTTATCCTTTAATGCAGCTAAACTCATTTACTCACTCAATTTAGCTAAAATGTATCATTACAGTCATTATAAAACGTATTTAAACAACTGATTTATTTAATTTGGTGTATAGCGTAATAATACATTAATAATGAACATCGCGTAGGCGTTAAACACTCTGAGATTAAACTTTATCGCAATTACTCTTGGTAAACTTATACGCTGAATAAACTTGCAACCCAATCCAACGTAAAAATGGTCGTAAAGACTTTAAGTGCAATGACAACTAAAAATAATAGGATGATTGCCACTTTAGCTTTGCTACTTTTAAGATTGTTCCAATACAATAGCTTTGCATTAAATTCTGTTTTTAACTTAGTGACAGCCTCCTTCATAATAACGCCCTGCTTAGGTATCTGCGCTCAGCAACATTTAACAATCACACAGTTGCTCAAGCGGGGTTTGTAATATTTTTCGCTACCTTTAGAGTAAACCATTAAATAAAGCCTGTACTATATAAAATGTAACAAAGGGTTTTAACTTAAGTTATTGTATCTAACTATTGTTTACACACCCAAAAATTAAAGGATGGGTAAATTCAGTAGAGCGTTAATAATAAATTTGGTGCTACACTAATAACTAACTTAAACTCGTTAACAGCCAACCAAATTAGCAAATTATGAAAGAATGCAACCAGTGTGGTAAATGCTGTATTAAATATGGCGGCGGCGATTTAAGCGCAACGAAAGAGGAAATAGATTTATGGGAGCTCTTTAACCCCGAAATTTATGAATACGTTAAAAACAACGAAATTTGGTTTGACCCAAAAACAGGCTTAAGACTTCAAGTGTGCCCATTTTTAGAAATTGCGCCTAAAAAAGATCCTCTCGCTAAAAATATGTATACCTGCAGTATTTACCTCGACCGCCCAGAGGACTGTCGCCACTACCCAAGCCTCATTCCTGAAATGATCAGAGACGAATGCGAAATGATTGAACCTATCGACATAAAAAATCAAACCAGGGCTCAACATAAACTAGATATACTTATGATTGATAGTCGGTAACTCACTTTTAAACTGCGACAGGTTATTGGTTATTTTTTTTATTTTTAAATAAGAGTAAACGTGTATACCAACAACCTATAGCCACAACAATAGAGCCAAAGCAAATTACAAATAAGGGTATTATAGGCTCATTCCATCCCATTGGAATAATTATAATAAATGGAGTTACACTCGCTAAAAAAACCATAGGTAAATTAAAAACATTAAATTTTTTTAATAAAATTGATATTGGTACCCCATAAACAAGTAGTGCGGGATAAACATAAAATAAGCTTCCGCCAACCATTAAGGCATCTGTTTTCTTTTCGGCCAATAGCACAAGTAAATATAATACACATAAAGATCAATCACTAATGCATACGAATTATGCCATCTATTTTTAAAATTTAATAAGACTTCTGTGATAATTAAAGATTGTCTATGAATTTAAAAAGCGGACGAATAACAACTAAGGCCACTAATAATTAGTGACCTTGCTTTTTATATCATAACAAATAGTTAGTTTTTTAAATTAAATATCATCACTGTACTCAAACGCTTGGAGCGTCACGCTGCTAACAAATCCGCCATCATCTGGGTATGTAACTAATATCGTATTATTGGTTTTTAACAGCTCGTTTGGTACTTCGATTTCAAGCATACTAAATACTTGTGGGCGAAATACTTGCTCATCACCGGCATAATCGGTTGGTACAGTAACTAAAGTGCCATTTACTTTGACGATAGGTTGTTGAGCTAAATCATGCTCTCTACCAAAACTTAAACGCAATATACCTTTACCATATTCACTTGTTTTTACATCGTTAATGTTAAATTTAAGCGCTGTATTGGCTTTAATTGCCTGTTTGTAGGTTGTTGCATAGTATTTATGCTCGTCAGACTCAGCAATAATTTTTATATTGTCGCTGAACGTATATTCAATAATTACTGTGGCTTCTGCGCCTATGTTAATGCTTTTTGGTAACTCATTTTTTACACCAATATTTTGTGATGTTGTTGTAAGTGTTGGCTCACCATTAGCAAAGTGCAAGTGCTTAATTTTAATGTTATTAATCGGATTGCTTGGTAGCTCTATTAAATTTAGCAAGGCGCTATTAGCACTTGTTTCTAAATTACTGATAATTACATATGCTTTGTTATTGTTTACATAACTATCTACTAGTAAGTCGGCTTCGTTTGATTCAGTATTAACACGTGTGCCATTTACATCTGACCACAATTGATAAAATTTAATAATGTCGGTGAATACATATTCATCGCCTGTTTCACCTGTTTTTTCGTCATTGTGGCGTAGTAAGCGCCAAGCATAATCGCGTCCCTCATTACCACTCCACTCTGCTTTTGCTAAACTAAATGGAATGGCTTTAAGTATGAGATTAGGTTTAGCCATAAATTGCATCATCATAGGGCTAAACGATTTCATAGTTTGCCAGTCATTTATTGCAGTCCATGGCGTTGCTTCTGTTTTATGGTCACGCCCGCCGTATTCCGAAATCATGAAAGGTTTTACCTTACCTAGTTTAAGCTTTTCGTATTGCTCCATCATATCCATAGTGGCTTCTATACGGGCTCCTTTAAAGTTAGCAACGCCTTTATCGCGGTTTAAGTAGCCAAAGTCATAAAGGTGAATCGAAAAATAATCCATGTATTCACCGCTGGTATCTAAAAATAGCTTCATTCGCTCATCCCAACGATTGAAATTGTTATCGTCAAACCATGGAAAGGCAGTGGTGTACCCACCAATCTTAATACTTGTATTAACTTTTCGTATGCCTTGGGCTACTTCGTTATGAAAAATAAATGTATCGATAGGCTTACCGTGATGTACATCAACAAGTTCGTAAAGTGGCTCATTAAGTATTTCAAGGTATTGTGGGCGTGCTGGGCCTTTGTTCGGTCCTTGGTTGTCATTTCGATAAAATTCATTTACAAAATGTCCCATGTATTGACCCACGGCATCGGTATTAGCAAAGCTCCATTCGCCTTTGCCTTTATGATTACCAATCCAAAACTGATTAATTTGCCCGCCTATCATTACATGGGCTCTATTGTCGTATTTATGAAGCTTCGACAACGTTTTACCATAATAATCTTCGCGAGCAGTTTTGCCATAAGCAGCGATACTCTCAGGGCTTGCGTACCCTAGATTATTTGGGTTTTGCTCAACTTGAGTCGCGTAATACGGCATAGAGCCGTTATCACGACCAAAGTACACATCAAGGTCGTTAAGTAAGTAGTCGAGCTTATCTTCTTCCCCCTTCCAATCGGTTGTTGTTAGCATCGAGTGCATAACAATATATTTGCTTCTATCAAAGGTTGATAGGCCGTCAATACTTCGCTTTACGTTTAAATTTACGGATACTTCTGGCTGTGCGACTAAATTGCATGATGCAGTACATGCAAATGCAATTAAAAGTGAGCTAATGACTTTCATGGGTTATCTCCTTATTTTAATTGTGTGTGAGTTTTGCTTTCTAATTGAGCAAAAAAGATCATAGTTTTAGCTACATGTTCGTGCCAATACTCCCAGCAATGGGTGCCTGCAAAAATATCGAACGTATGAGGAACATTTTCATCAACTAGCTTTTTTGCAAGCGCAGTATTAGCACTAAAAAGTACATCGTCTTTTCCGCAATCAAATCGCAGTGGCGGTAATGTCTTTTTATTCGCGCTCAATGTTTTAAACACGTCGCCTTTGTACTTATCAGTGGTTTTTTTTAGTGGCTTTAGAGTGTGTTCATCAACAAAGTGATTAAAGTCGTCAAGCTCAGTAATTGATGAATGCGCTGATATACCGCTAAAAATAGTTGGATGCTTTGCACCTAAACATAATGCTCCATACCCTCCCATTGAAAGGCCCGTAATATAAATATTTGATGAGCTCGAGCACATTGGTTGAGTTTGAATAACAGCGCTAATCACATCATCAACTATCCATGCTTCATAATCTGCATTTTTAAGTGGCAAATACCCGCTGCCCTCGGCGTGCGCGCCATCTGATGGCATCACTAATACAAACTCGTTAAGGCCACTGCTACGAAGCTGCTGATACACTTTATGTACACCCCCTAGCTGGCTCCACACCCAGTGGCTACCATACACACCATGCAGTAATACAATCATAGGTACATTTTTATTACTGGTTGCTTCTTGGTAAATGCTTATATCACCTCGCCCTTTTAAGTGGCTGCTATACGCGGTTAGCGTTGCAAAGTTATCAGCGGTGTAGCTGCTATTTGATATTTCTAAACGATGAATTGCCATTTTATACTCCTTTAATCATCAAACACGACGACACCTTTAGCGATACGCCCTGCTAGCATGTCGTCAAAGCCTGTTTGTAACTCATCTAGCGAGTAAGTTTTTGTGACTAGCTCATCGAGCTTGAGCTTTTTTGCGTCATAAAGGTCTAGTATTTGAGCAAAGTCGCGCTTAGGATTACATTGCCCGTAGAGCGGATTTATATAAATTTTATCCCACTCAAATAGTTCGCAATCAAAATCTATTTTTTGCTCAATGCCACTCACTTGCACCGCAACGCCCGCGCTGCGTATTAATGCTAATGGCGCTGAACCAAGTGCCGGCACTGCTGTACACTCAAAGGCATAATCGGCTCCGCGACTATTTGTTAGCGCTTTAACTTCGTTTATCATGTGAACTAAATCAGGGTCATACTTTTTAGCAAGTACGGTATGTGTAGCACCAAATGCTTTAGCTTGTGTTAATCGCTCCGGTGACAAATCAATTGCTATTATTTTAGCGGCGCCTGAAATTGCAGCCCCTTGTATTGCATTTAGTCCTACGCCTCCACAGCCTAATACGGCCACTGAAGAACCTGCTTTTACTTTAGCTGCATTAACCACTGATCCATAACCGGTCATTACGCCGCAACCAACAATACTTGCACTTGGAAAAGGAATGTCACTGTGTATTTTTATAACTGCAGCAGCCTTAACGACGGTGTATTCGCTCATCGTACCTAAATGAAATGAGCGCTCTAAGCTATTGCCATTATGCTCACACGCTTGTTTACCTGCGTGTCCGCATAAACCATTGCCAGTTACGGGGCTATTTACTTCACAAATGTGTAAATTACCCTCTTGGCACTGGAAACACTCACCACACGGAATTGCCCAATTTAGTATTACTTTATCGCCGATAGTAAATTCCGTTATACCTTCGCCCAACTCAACAACGGTTCCTGCGCCTTCATGACCAATGATAAATTTTTTATTCCACGTTTTAATTGAATCCCAATCTGTATGACAAATACCTGAGGCTTTTATTTTAATTTTTACTTCGCCAGCACTTGGTTTTCCGACATTAACGGTATCGAAGAAAAAACCGCCTTTTCCATCTGCAATTGCAGCTTTTGCCTTGTACATGTAGACTCCTAAGTCTCTAAATATAAGTATTATGTTATGAAGCAACCGACAATTTACTGTGAACCGTTTTGTATAAAAGACGGTTACGATTTCGAAATTCATCATGTAAGTTATCTTCAGCACGATAGCTATTCATGTTTTATGCACTTTCATCAGGTGCATGAATTTATATTTTTTGAACAAATTGACGGCACTTATTTTTATCATCAAGGTGAATCGATTCTTTCTGATTTTGAGGCCGTTTTTACACCCGCTATGGAAACCCACGACTTTGCTTTAAATCCGCGCCCTAAATCTTGGTATATTGTGCAATTTATGCCTGAACGCCTTAATAATCAGGCCTTACAAGAATTTATAGAATTACTAAAAACTGGTTTGCATTTAAGCTTTAGCATTGAAATACAAAAAAGGATTCATAAGTTGCTCGCTTGGATGCTTAGCGAATTTAACGAAAATCCTAAAAGTAAAACCTGTGCTCAACTGTTTGATAGCTTAATCACTATGGTGTGCGAATATGGTAAAAGCAGTTTATCTAAGCAGCAAACGTCATTAAGTAGCTCAGCAAGTTTTAAAAAGCTTGCTCCGGTAATTAATGAGCTTAAAACAAATAACGGCCTTAACCTGTCACTTGAGCAAGCCGCAGCCCTTTGCCATTTATCACCTTCGTATTTTTCAAGGGTATTTAAAAAGCACTTTAGAGTGCCTTATTCCGACTACCTGATTCAGCACAAGTTATATAATGCCGCACGGTTACTCGGGCAAAGTGATGTTTCGGTGACTGATATATCTTACGATTTAAGCTTTTCTAGCCCGTCGTATTTTATTAAGCAGTTTAAACATCACTTTAAAGTGACTCCGCATCAGTATCGACAGCAGTTACGCCTGAAATAACTGAGGTTTTGCAAGTGCTATAGTCAAATTGTTCAATACCTGTTTGTTTACCTTTAAACCTTGCTTAATAGCCTGTGTGCCGAGTACATAGGCCTTTGCATAATTAACAGCTTCCACACAAAGCAGTGTGTCGTTATTAAAGTACCAAAGTGAAAATTGACCGGGAGCTTCTTGGCGCTTAATAATCTCGTTATAGCCTTGTGATAAACCTACTATTTGTAATTTATATTCGTATTGATCTGACCAAAACCAAGGGAGTGCAGGAGCTGACGTATTATTTTTAGCTAAAAACTGCGCAGCAACTTTAGCTTGGTCAACTGCGTTTTGTACCGACTCAAGTCTGATCCAACGATTATAAATTTTATTAAAATGAATAGTGCAATCACCAATTGAGTAGATATCAGGGTGTGATGTTTGGCATACGTCATTTACTTTTATGCCTTGATCAACCACCAGCTCAGCATCTGTTGCAAGTTGTGTATTTAGCCTTACACCTACGCCAATTAAAATAAAATCGGCGGGATACTCACTGCCATCACTACATTGCACATAATGTTTATTGTTTGTGTGCTTAATTTGTACAATATCTTTTGCTGTTTGCAGGTCTACCCCCTTCGCTTTGTGTAAATCAGTTAAAAAGTTAGACATAGCAGATGATGTGACTCGCGATAGTATTTTTTCTTGTTTTTCGATAACCGTTACTTTAGCGCCAAGTGCAATAAAGGATGACGCCGATTCGAGGCCGATATAACCTCCACCAATAATCACCACTTCTTTGTTAGTGCTTGCACTTAGCGCTTTTTTTATTGCTACGGCATCACTATGTGTTCGCATTGCGAAATATTGAGAGGTGCCATATTCATCTACAGTTTCACTAAGGCCTGTAATTGGAGGAATAAAAGCTGAGCAACCGGTTGCGATTACTAATTTATCAAATGCTAGATGCTTATTATTTTCAAGAGTAACTATTTTATTATCTTTATTAATTGCAATAACACGCTTACCTAAACATAAATCTATATGGCTATCTGTGTAGGATTTTTGCACCTTTAAAGGTATTGATTTTACCTCTAACGATTGCAGCGTTTTTTTAGACAGCGGTGGCCTGTGATATGGCAGTTCAGGATCGCTATCGAGTAATGTAATTTTACCCAGCCAACCTTGCTGGCGTAAGTTAAATGCAAAGTTAACGCCGCCATGGCTTGCACCAATAATAACAACGCTTTGCTGCAGTGAGTTTGGCTCTAATTGTGTGTTTTGCATAATGCTGTCCCCGCTTTTAATTGGCTACTCTGAAGGTCATGCCATCAATATTTTCAGACACCTCAATTTGGCAACATAAACGGCTGTATTGCGTTACGTTATCGTCCAGCTCTAGCATGTCGCTTTCTATCTCATCGGGTGTGCCTACTTTTTTAAAGTCATCCGGTGTTAAGTAAATATGACACGTTGCACACGAACATACACCGCCACAATCACCATCAATACCAGCAACACCATTTGCTGATGCCAGTTCCATTAGCGAGCCACTGTCGCCTTCTACTTCAACTGCATCGTTTGTTTTGGTTATAAATATTACTTTCGCCATCGTATTAATCCTCTACTTTTACTTGTTACTATATTTATTTAACTATTTTCTACGGTGTTTTTATTTTGATTTAAAGCTAACGTGCAGACTGTTAAAGCCAACCTTTCTTGAAAACTCACCGAGTTTTTCAATATTTTCATCTGCTTTTATTGCCTCTATTTGAGCAACTTTATTAGCAAGCGATAACACTAGTTGACGTAAAATTTGGCGGGCATGCGTTGCGCCCAAACAATTGTGATGGCTAAAACCAAAACTAATATGCGGGTTAACTTTTCGATCGAAGTCGACATTGTTAGGGTTTTTGAATACCTTTTCATCGCGATTAGCCGACGCCCAACATAACGAAACTCGTGTGTCGGCTTTTATAGCGTGCTCACATACACTTGTGTCTTGCGTAGCGACACGGCCCATTTGCGTAAGCGGCGAAAAATAGCGAATTAGTTCTTCTACGGCCCTGTTTAATATTTCAGGCTCATCATCAATACGCTTTAAATCGCTGATGTTTTCGCTAAAGTAGGCAATAGAGTTTGTGATCGCGTTTATAACGGTGTCGCGCCCCCCTGCAAAGGTGAGGATCATCACACCTTTTACTTCTTCTTTACTCAGCTTTTTACCGTTCGCCTGTGAATTTAAAAGCACTGAATATAAATCATCACCCGGGATTGCAATGGCGTTTTCTATTTGCTCATCAATGTAGTTGTATAGAATATTGGCTTTATCGCCATCAAGGTCACTGTCTTCACTTCTAAATACATGAATACCCCAATCTATCCATGTTTGTGCTTTATCCATTGAGGTATTAAGTAACAGCGTTAACGCTTTAGATTGAAGTGGTAAAGCAAATTGTGACACCACATCAAACGACTCTGCTTTAAAGGCGTTTTCAATAGTTTCATCAATAATGGTTTGTAAACGCGCTTGGTAACATTCATCTAATGGGCGTTTAAACCAAGGGTTTAATAATTCACGAAAGCCACCGTGCTGAGGAGGGTCTACTTCAAACGGAATTTGGCGTGTTTCACGTATTGCCACTTCTGATGGAATTACAATACGTCCAGGTTTAGCACCCGATTGAAAAACAGCACAATTATGCGCTGCTTTTCGTACATCTTTTAAGCCTAAGATCATATTTACAGGATCGTTTTGGTCATCCATTTGACCCATTCCTGTTACTTTTCGTTGCTGTGCAAACGCATCGGGAAACTCGCTAATACCAGTTACTTTTGACGTCATAATGAAACCTAATTTCTATTATTAATCTATTTTTGTTACACCATTTTAATCGCAACTTTATTATACAAATACACTGATTTTGCTTAAAAATGGTAATTTGATGCTCTTTATTGCTATTTTAAATATAAAAAAGCCAGCAATTAAAGCTGGCTTTTGACGGAGTTGTGAGAGCCCCTAACTAATTAATTTAAAATCTAGGTAATGAAGCTATTCTCGGTGTGAATTGCAACCAACAGTTTTACAGCAGACTAAGCAATTTGGGTTTGTGTAAAACAATCAATATTTGCAATGGCAATAACTATTTACCTTTATAAAAGCGTCCACAAAATCAGTACTCATAAATTAAAACTTATGACAAAGAGATTATCATTCATTCCTTGATAAATAATTTCTACACTGAATTTGTGGACACACAACAACTCTTTTCTTTTATTACTAATTTTTCTAGTTACGACTGTTTAATTAAATGTGTTCTCATTAGTTGAGGGTCAAATTCTACACCCGTCCCAATTATATCTGGCGCGCACGCTTGCCCATTTTCAAGCTTTAAAGGACGTGTTGTATATTCATCTATAGGGAATGAATGAACTTCTAAAAAACCAGCGTGAGGCTGAGATGCCAACAGTGATACATGTAGTTCATGCATGCCATGGCTACAAATAGGTAAATTATGGGTATATGCCATACTCGCTACATGTAACCACCCTGTTATGCCACCAATATTTGATGCATCTGGTTGTAAAAAACCTAATTTAGCTTGACTAATCGCATAGCCAAATTCGTGCAATGTATGTAAATTCTCACCCATTGCAAGCGGTATCGAAGTAGCTTGCGCTATACGAGCAAAGCCTTTGTAATCATCAGGTATGGTAGGTTCTTCAAACCAAGTAATGTCGTATTTTTCAATTGATTTGGCAAAACGAATAGCTTGCTCGACACTCATTGAATAATTAGCATCTACCATAAGCGTTTTATCTTCGCCAATTAGATCTCTTACTGCGGCTACGCGTTCTATGTCTTCTTTAAAGTTGGGTTTACCTACTTTAATTTTTACTGCATTAAAACCACGCTGCAGGTAACCACCTATATTATTAAGCAGCTTTTCTTGGCTAAAGTTTAAATCTATTCCACCTGCATAACATTTTGTTTGATTACAGCTACCGCCCGCGACTTGCCATAATGGCGCGTTTAAACGCTTACATTTAATATCCCACAGCGCTATATCGACTGCAGATATGGCAAAACTAAGTAAACCACCACGGCCAACATAATGAAGTTCCCACTGTAATTTGTCCCAAATTGCCATGATAGACATTGAATTTTGTCCAATTAGACCAGGCTTAATTTCATCGTTAAGAAGTGAATAAATTGCACGACCGCCTTTACCGCCAGTGTAGGTATACCCCATCCCCTCATAACCATCATGAGTTATAATATGCAGTGTAATAACTTCAAAGTGAGTGTGATCACCGTGCTTCGCATCACTTAGCACTTCAGCTAACGGAATTTGGTAATACTCGACTTTTACACTTTTAATTGTTTGTGATGATACTTTCATTAAGCCACCGAATTAGTTTACATAACACTGTTCATTGTTAACAATCTACAACAGCTAGTGATCGTTGTAAAGTCTATCTCGTTAAATAAAACGAAATTAACTTAGTTAAATATTAATGCATTCGTGTTTTAGTTTATGAAACCCCACACGCTATCACTGTGTTTAAAAAAGTTTGAAATTAGCTATAGAAAAAGCGAAGTTATTTTAAATCAAGTGCAAGTAGTTGCGTATGCGCTGTTATATAAACGCGATTTTGTGATTGATTAAACGTTAAATTAGCACTAATATTTGGCATTTCAATTTGAGCTAATAGCTCAGCGTTTTTATTAAACAGCCATAACCCGTTAGGTCCAGTTGCAAAAATAACCCCACTTTTATGTACCTTTAAACCATCCGGTAAACCTTTGTCGTGCTTAGTTACTGATGGTAATTCATAAAATAATGATTTACTTATCACTGCCCCACTATCGTTTAAATGATACTGATACCATGCGGGTTTATTTGCATTGGATGCTGCTACATATAAGGTTTTATTATCAGCTGATAATGCGACCCCATTAGGATAAATAAGATCACGATCTAGCAAGGTAAGCTCCCCTGTATTTTTAAGTGAGTATACTCCCTGAAAATTAAGCTCTTTACTTTCGTCATCTAATTGATTGGGCGAACCATAGGGGGGATCGCTAAAATAAAGCGTGCCGTCGTCATTAAAAGCACCATCATTAGGGCTGTTAAATTTTTGCGTATTGAAATGACTAACTATGTGTAAGTATTTTGATTTAGGCACACTCAATGATGCCTTCATTTTTGATATTACACGTGAGCGCGATTGTAAAAGCACAAGCTCATTTTGCTTATTCACAATTAAACCGTTTGAATAGCCGCTGTGTGCTAAATACAAACTTGCTCCTTTGCCTGGAGTGTATTTATATACCTGATGATTAGGTATATCAGAATATAATAAATACCCTCCTTGGTTAATCCAAACAGGCCCCTCTAGCCAAGCATAACCCGAGGCGAGGGTTTTAACATGGCTATTTAAGTTAAGCACTTCAAGCGCTTGCTCATTAAATATTTTGTAGGGGCCTTGCTCGAATAAAAGTGTGTTACTTTGCTTAGCAGATACACCCAAACATAAAACACACAATGCGCTTAGTATATATTTAATTTTTAGCATTGTTATACCTACGTTCATACAACGATTTATTCATGCTTTTAGCTGCATCTACAAGCGGTTTGTATGGAATATCAGCTACATTTACAAAGCCTACATTATAGTTTTCACCATCGTATGCTCGTCCGGTTAGTGGAGAGTCGATGTATTGAAACCAATGCGCACCAACAAAATATGGGTTGTCTATAACGCTATTCATGTATTTTTTATATTTAGTACCACGCTCTTGCTGAGATTGAGTATGTATAAGTCCTGGATTTAATAAACCAGAATCAAGCGCACCATTATGAAATTCACCTATAATGCTTGGCATGTTTATATCTGATAAAAACGCCCAAAAATCTTCGTTTAATCCCTCCCGGTAATAGTTATAGCTCATCACATCTACATGCGCGGCAGCGGCGGCTCTTATTTCAGGCGTCATACCCCAATCGGCAAAACGTGCCCCCATATTTAACTGATTTGGAAGGTGTTTAGCAATAGCCGCGTCTACCACGGCAAAATACTGATTAGCGTAATGAAATAACATAGTAGATAAATCTTCATTAGTTTGCTCGTTAAACTGCGTAAGTGCGACGCCTGCAGCAAACTCATCCCATGAGGCAAGGCGTATATTCCATGCTTCATTCAGTTTGCTAATTTTGCTGTACTTATTTTTCATTAAGGTAACAAATTGTGCTTTAGTCGGGCTATTTTGGGCGTTATTTTTAAGTGTATTAATAGCAATACCATAACGTGCGGCGTCAGAATTCATCATGCCCCAGCTTTTTTCGTTATCAATAAATACACCAACACACCAAGGGCTGTTTTTAACTTGTTGGGCTACTTTTGCAAGCGTTACATCAGCGCGCTCAACAAATAAGGAATCAAATGGGTCAGGTAATGGGCTCCAGTAGTCGTTGCCACTGCTTACCGTTTTAAAATTACCAATGATCCACGCATTAGCAAAATAAGGTAATTTATTAGTATGGTAATAATCTTCTTCTATCCAATTACCAAATGAAGTAAAACCCCATGAAAGCATGCGTTTCACTGTGGTGTTTTGCCACTGTTTCATTAAATTGTTATTATTGTTGGTTTGATATTTTCGCTGTAAATTAGCGCGATAAAAGCTAAACGTTTCACCTCTTTTAATTGCACCACTGTGAACTTCGCGCCTATAGCCGTAATTATCTGCTAAAGGGTTATTTTGCTCGGGTAACCAATTAAACATATCAGCTCTAAGTGCTGAGCTTTTATAGCGTGTTGGCCACGCTGACTCTGGGGCCGGGTTTAACCCAAGAGAATCCTCTGGTGTTAAATCACCAGCTTCACGCTGTTTGATATAGCTTTGATCAAAATCGTAACCGGTTATGGTTGAAGTATTTGCCATACGAACGTTATCAATGCCGGTTGAAAAAAACAGATAACCTTCTGGGTCGACTAAACTCCATTTCCCTTTGTATTTTTCGGTTCTAAAATATCCCGTTGCCTTTAATTGTGGGCCGTTTTTCCAGCCACTATATTTAGAACGTCCTTTCATTGGTGAGTTTTGTAAGTTAATTTGCTCTTTTTGAGAAATAACTTGTAGCTGCTCTGTTGAAGATACTTTGTTGGTAAAGTCTAATTTTACATTTTGCCCAAATTTATCAACTAACCCTTTAAGATAGTGAGTATCAAAATTAGTTGGTTTGATTAAGCGAACGTTATCTATTAAAAAACGTTTATCCTCAAGTAATCCCTTTACTCCAAATGATACTTTAACAATGCTACTTACATCGATATTTTTTTGTCCGCCTCTATATACTATTGGCGTATAACTGCTCTTCCAACTTGGTGGGTTTGAGCGAATACCTGAATTAACATTCAAATTTACGCCTTTTAATTCTATATAATACGTGTTTTGCGACTGAGCAGGCACAACAACACTTCGAGTTTGAAATTGTCCCGACTTGTCTATTGTCTTTATGTATAGGTGAGTAGAAACCTCATCAGGGTTTTGTATATCAAGTGCAAGGGCAAAGTTTCCTGTTGCTTGCCAATCCCATCCTTTTGGATTAATGAATTCAAAATCACTTTCTACATTAGATTTAGATTTTAATGTAACCGCTAGTTTATGGTTTCCACCTTCCTTTATTAATGTACTAAAGCCATTAATTGTATTTATATATTGGCTGTAATTATCCTGTTCAAAATCAAAAATTATATGCTCTTTTTTTAATGGAGTGGCCCCTTTAGTTGAATCTTGATCTGAAGTTTTCGCATTGTGACACCCTGCAAGTACCGATAAACAAAAAAACGAGGATGCTAATTTTACACTGTAAGGATTGAGAAACATGTTGGCCTACTATTGTGCGTGTTTAAATGTGTACTTTTGAGCAATAATTGATAGCTAAAAAGCGTTAAAACTACACAAGATAATTACACAAACAACGACATAAAACAATTAACTGTTAACAATATGATGGATTTTAGAAGTGTTTTATAATAGAGGGAGCTATTAAAAAATATAAATTATAGGTAAAAAACATAAAATTCAATACTTTAAACACTACTCTCCATAATCATTAGCAGATATTCTTTGAGGGTACTACGAGTAGATTTGTTACAGTAAAGTAGAGTTAATGCCAGATTAACTTCTATAGTAGAGCAAACAGTTTATCGGCACTTTTAGTGGTTTGAACGCAAAATACAAAGTTATACTATAACATTGTTGATTCGTTAATTTTGCGGTGTTATATTATATCACAACATAATAACCACGAACCAATATATCCATGACAAAGTTAACATTAATCTCCTCTGCTATTTTTTCTGTTTTATGTTCTCAATCAGCTTTGGCTGCAACCGTTACTGGTAAAGTAATGGATGATAAAAATCAACCAATTAAAAATGCCTCTATCCATGTGCATGGCAAAAACCAAAGCGTTAAAAGTAATGATTTAGGCGAGTTTGCTATCGATATAGATGCAAACAGCCAATTACATATTAGTAAAGACAACTACATAGACTCTCGTATTGCTGTTACCGAATCTTCAAATAATCTGTCTGTGTCACTTAAACCAACATCGGTTGAAACAGTGGTTGTTTATGCCTCTGCACTTCATAAGAACAGCCTAGAAATGATATCGCCAGTAAGCGTGCTCTCAGGTGATGAATTAAGAAATAAATCTAAACCAACACTTGGCGAAACTCTTAAAGGTTTACCAGGCGTAAATGCAAGTTACTTTGGCCCTGTATCATCAAGCCCAATTATTCGTGGTTTAGATGGCCCTCGCGTTAAAATTACACAAAATGGATTAGATGCCAGCGATGCGTCGCGTATTGGCCCAGACCACGCGACATCAAGCGACAGCCTAGCGGCAGAGCAAATTGAAGTGTTGCGCGGTCCAAGTACCCTACTTTATGGCTCTGGTGCAATTGGTGGCGTTGTAAACGTGGTTGATAACCGTATTCCTACTAGCAATATCGACGAGCTTACAGGCGCTGCTGAATACAGCCACGATACGGTGTCAAATTCAAACACCGTAGCAGCAAAACTTGAAACAGGTAATGAAGGCTTTAACTTTCATTTTGATGGTACTAAGCGCAGCGGCGATGATTACCAAACACCGACCTTTACTATTGCCGACGATGATGGCGATGTTGAAACCGAAAGCTCGGTAGAAAATACTTTTATTGATAGCGAAACACTCAACTTTGGTACCAGCTATGTTGGCGATCATTTAACGATTGGTTTTTCTTACGGTAGTATTGATACTGATTACGGTATTCCTGGGCATGAGCATCATCACGATCACGAAGGTGAAACTGAAGAAGAGCATGCAGGACATGAAGATGAAGCAGCTGAAGAGCCGGTTTACGCACATTTAGAGCAAGATCGCTGGCAAGGGCTTGTAAGTTACGCTCTTCATAATAACTGGATTGAAACCATCAACCTACGTGTTGGCTATACAGATTATTCACACAGCGAAATTGAAGATGGCGAAATTGGTACTACTTTTAAAAATAAAACGACTGAAGCACGTTTAAATGTAGAGCATAAGTTTGCTGATTGGCACGGAATGATGGGCTATCACTACAGCGATTCTGACTACGATGCAATTGGTGAAGAAGCATTTACACCCGCGAGTGTAACTACAACTAACGCATTATATTTACTAGAAGAGCGTGAATTTGGCAACGTGACAATAGAGCTTGGTGCACGTGTAGAAGATTACAAAATTGAAAGCCAAATCACGGCACACGAACATAGCCACGATGAAGTAGAAATAGATCATAGCGACGAAGAAACTATTGGATACAATAAAAGCTTTACCAATTTAAGCGCCTCTGCCGGTGCCATTTGGCAGTACAAGCCGGGTCATAGTATTGCGACAAGTATTTCTCATTCAGAACGAGCACCACTTTCGGCAGAGCTTTTATCAAATGGTTTACACATTGCAACTGGCACTTATGAGCTAGGTCTTGGTTACAACATTGAAGATAATGAAGCGCATTTTGAGCCAGAAAATATCAAGCAAGAAACTTCAACAAACCTAGATTTAAGCTTTAGGCGTTTTAGCGGTGATTTTGGTTACACCGTTAACTTTTTCTATAACGATATTAAAAACTTTTATTTCCAAGAAAATACGGGTTTAGTTTACGATGAAGAAGATGGTTTAGAATCAGCTATTGGTGCACATGACGATGCTGTTGCGGTTTATCAGTTTACAAGTAAAGACGCAGAGCTTTATGGAATTGAGTTTGACGCACATTACCAAGTAACCCCAAGCGCTATGGTTAAAGTATTTGGTGACTCAACTCGTGCAAAACTAAAAGACGACGAAGGCAATTTACCGCGCATCCCTGCCAATAAATTAGGCTCTGAGTTACAGTACGATTTAGGTGACTTACAACTAACACTGACGGGTACTCATTACTTTGATCAAAACGATGTAACTGCATTTGAAACAAAAACGGACGGCTATACGTTATTTGATGCACAAGCTAATTACCAATTAGGTTTAGGCAGTGTAGATGCACAGCTTTATATAAACGTGGATAACATTACTGATGAGTTAGGCTTTGTGCATAGCTCATTTATTAAAGATAAAGCCCCACTACCTGGCAGAAACTTCCGCTTTGGTGTTCGTGGTTATTTTTAATAATTAAAAATAGTTTTTAGTTTATATATTTACAAACCGCATTTTATTAATGCGGTTTTTTTATTTTTAGAATATATAATATCAACACGCAGTAATACTTAATCGATTTGAAGGATTAAACCTGACGCTAACTGCGTTAAGAATTGCTGATATACGACTGCATGGATGCTGGAGGTAGAGCAATGCAAGAACAATTAGTGGTAACAACTAAACAACGAAATTTTTGCCTTGTTATCGACACAATTTTCTTAGCGAAAAATAGATCACTTAATTAAGCTAATTGGTATAAAACTCTTAAATTACAAACACAAAAAAGCCGTATTCAAATTGAATACGGCTTTTTAAATTCTTAAATTAAAATTTATTTAATTTAAGAAATGATTTCGTGTAGCTCAACATCAAATACAAGCGTTGAGAAAGGTGCGATTGCAGCACCTGCGCCACGTTCACCATAAGCAAGCTCATGAGGAACGTAGATACGCCATTTAGTACCTACAGGCATCATTTGTAATGCTTCAGTCCAGCCTTTGATCACGCCACCAACTGGAAATTCAGCTGGTTGACCGCGCTCGTATGAGCTATCAAACACAGTACCGTTAATAAGTGTACCGTGGTAATCAACACGTACTGTAGACTCAGCTGTTGGCTTTTCGCCTTCGCCAGTTGCTAGTACTTCGTATTGAAGACCAGACTCAGTTACTGTGATTTCAGGACGTTTTGCGTTTTCTTCTAAGAATGAAATACCTTCTGCAGAAAGTACTTTAGACTCTTCTTCACGACGAGCTTGAATCTCTTCGTTTATTTTTTCAAATGCAGCTTGGATCTCAGGGATCTCAACTTGAAATGCGCTACCAGCGTACGCATCTTTCATGCCTTCAAATACTGAATTTAGGTTTAAGCCTTCAAAAGGATTAGACTTAAGTTGCTCACCCATTTGTAAGCCAATACCGTAACTTGCTTTTTCAGCATCTGTAGTAAAATTATCTGACATAATGTGTTTTTCACGTTTTGTTAGTTAAAAGACGCGACTATGCTATCACAAAATAAACCGCGTTTGGGGCTAGTTTTTGCTGAGTTTTAGCTTAATTAGGCCAACAATATAACTACAAAGCGGCAAACTGAATAAAATTCCAACAAGTAGAGGTATTGTTAGTAATCCTGATTCGCCAAACAGTAAAAATGGCACTACAAGCAGCCCTATACAACCAATAAAAACAGAGCCAATAACTGGCCAATGCTTATCGTATTTGGTAATAAGATGGGCAGCTAAAACATTAAAACCAACACCATAAATTAAACCGGTAATTAATGGATACTCTGGTTGAGCGTCTATAGCCATTTTTACTAATAAGCTAATAGCACTTTGATAGCAGTAACCAAATACCGTCCATAATAAAAGA